>MGML01000199.1 GCA_001796415.1 Chloroflexi bacterium RBG_13_46_14 | reverse complement strand
GCTGATTAGAAATAGAATTACTTATACTCATTAGATATCTAAGCAGATATACCTATATGCAGACTCAGTAATGAATTTTTCATATCGCAGGAACTCACAAAATCCCCGATATACACATCGAAAAATCCCCATGAACAATCAGGATTGACAATAATTTCAGGGGCATGATAGTTTTGAATCAGGACAGATTCAATGGATGATGCTAAAATCCTCGAGTTAATTAATAAAGCCTATCAGGAACTGGAACGATGTCGCGCCGCCAACGCCAGCAGTTCACTTATTAGAGTTCTGGAAGAGGACATCAAAGAGCTGGAATTAATCTTCGCCACCAGCGATGCCGAACGAATGGAAAAGAGGGCATTCCTCGACCAGTGCGCAGAAAAGTTCGATAAACAATAATAACTTCCCGACAGACACCCTCTGTTTATCTTTTATTAACGATATATCCTTATTTGCAAACACGCATTGTTTTGTTTAAACTATAATCCAATTATAATAAAGGAGAGTTGAAATGGCAGGGAAAATTTACAAATGTCTGAATCCGACAGGTATACAGATGCCGGCGCAGCAGTTCCCGCTGGCCGAACGCATCGATAAAATCGACGGAAAAACTATCCACCTGAATATCTGCGGCGAGCCTGATATCACCATCCGTCTTGAAAGAAAACTCGTCGCGGAATATCCCCAGGTAAACTGGCTTATCAAGAAGACCAACGGCATCGATCCGGTTAGAATGAGTGAAGAAGAAAAGAAGACGGTCGATGCAGCGATTCTCGGGGTCTGCTGGTGACATAACGCCGTCAGAAGGCAGTTGCCTTATTTGATAGAGCTTGAAAAAGCCGGCATTCCCACTATTCTGATCGATTTCTTCGACCAGGACGGTTTTGTTGATAGTGAAGCCCAGGTACTCGGTGTCCCCAAGCTTCGCTATATGCACGCTCATCGTATAATGAAAGGAACCGAGGACGTCGAGAGATTTATCGACGAGATGTTCGACGGAATTACCCGGCCTTTGACCGATGAAGAACGACAGGTCGGTGGGATGTGGAGACCTGATGAATCCAGGATCCTGTTCGAAGGAAGCCTGGAAGACGCGGAAGAATTCTACATGCAAGCAGAAATGAACGCGTATCAGGGCGCTCCCTACGCCAGATACACTGACGGTCTGCCGATTGTCGTCCCTACCGAAGAGCGCGTCGAAGCGATGCTCAAGGGTACCAGCCACGCTCCCAATGAAATCATTAACCTCCAGGCCGACATACCGGTAAGGGCTGCGCCGGAGGCAATCGGTAATGACCCGACAATCCATAAAGGCGAACCCATCCGGTATATGCCCACCCGAAGGGTAGCCACCGTGGAACAGGTCGCTGTCAACGCTGTCATGGCAGGCTGTAAGCCCGAATATTTCCCGGTTGTACTGGCGATTGCCGAAGCTTCTGCCGGTACCGGCGACGGGCGTAACGGGCAGGGATTTATCGTCAGCGGACCAATCGCCCGGGAAATCGGCATGAACTTCGGCTTCGGCCTTTTAGGACCCGGAAATCCTGCTAATATCACAATCGGCCGGGCTTCCAAGCTCATGTGGCGTAACCTTGGCGGCGCGGTTCCCGGAATTACCGTAACCAGTAACTGGGGAGACAATCCCGCCGTCAATACCGGCTTCTGTATAGCCGAGTACGCCGGCGGACTTCCCAAGGAATGGATGGGACTGAACGAAGAACTCGGATACAAAAAAGAAGAGAGCGTCCTCATGGTTACCCATCCGGGATCGTTCGGCATCGGCCAGCACTTTATGCCCGGCGTGTATCGCGCCCTCCAGAAAGACGGACACGGCGCGATGGCACGGTATCTCGGCGTGAAAGGCGTACCCGGCCCCCACAACTGGCTCGACTACCTGTGCGTAGGACTCTGGGCAGACCGCGAAGGCGGAATCACCCTGATGATGATAGCGGAAATGGCCCAGCACCTGGTCGATATCGGTTTCAAGACCAAGGAATCCGTTGCCGAATATATCTGGAAGAAGAGTTTCGAACCGGTCAAGGAATACAGGATGCGCGGCGCACCCGACTTCGCTACCAACGGCTGGAGATCAATCGAGCGGACTTCCGGTAAGCCATGGCTGGAACTTGATGATGACTACATGGTACCGTCAGGTGGCGATTCGCCAAGAGCCAACCTTATTCTGGTCTGTGGCGGAGATGAAGAAACCTGCCATCGTTTCGGCGGCGGTCACGGCCAACCATATCTCATCGACAACTGGCGGTAATCAGCATAATCCCCACCAATACAAAGAGGGTCACGAGATATTCGTGACCCTCTTCTTTTAAGAGAAACAGAATTCCGGATTATTGCTTCCCTTCTATCGCATTTACTCCACCGCTTACCTTAACCTGGATCTGCTTCTTCTTTTTCTCCTCGGCTTTGGGCATCACGACCGTCAGGACACCGTTCTCGTAATGACTTTCTATTTTCTCAGCATCAACCGTATCCGGAAGTCGCACCGCCCGGTAGAATGAACCCGTAGCCCGTTCCCGTATAAGATACTTCTCGTCCTCGGTTTCTGTTTCGGTCTTTCTCTCTGCCCGAAGATATGGATTTTTACATATGGAATGGAGTATGGTATATTCTGTTAAAACAATCAGGAATAAAAGGAGTTAATGATGAACGAAGTAGAGCTTCTTCAGAAGATCCATCGTACACAGATCGAGATCGAAGAGAAAAAAACTGAAAACGCAGGCGGCGAAGCTGTAGCCACACTAGAGAAAGAATTGATGAAACTCGTTGAAATCATGATGGCTTTTGAAAAAGCCGAGGATAAGCAGGCATTCATGGACAACTGCCGGGGATAAACTTGAATTATATAAAAAAGGCAGGTATTTGCCTGCCTTTTTTATATATCAATGTCTTGGCCTAAGTTCCTTTTATGACATTAAAAGTTATCCTTTTCAACTCGGTCCCATCAATACGTGCAACTACTATCTTCGTACCTGCGGAAGTAATCTGTAATCCGATATTCACAGCTAATTGCACTCTCTGATCTTGACCTCTCTGAATTCCAGGAGGCCTACCGACTTCAAGCTGCCCCCCGAACTTCGCCATACTATGCGGTTCTTCTGTTTCTTGATCTTCACTAACAAATTCTATTTCAAAATTATGTTTTTCATTAGTATTGTTCCAAGGTACTTTTACTGCTAGAGCTATTCCACATGGTTGGTTAGAGGGTAGTTTTTGACGGATACTCAGTATATCCCATCCCCCCCCGAGAAGATATAATTTATTACCAACAACTTGTGCCGAATCAGCTAAAATAAGCCATTCAATCTCCATTTGACATCCTTAAAATAATCCACTACAATACTACTACAATTGTAGGATATTGTATGACAAAATGTCAAGTCCTCGAATAGATAGTTTTTTATTTGATGATGAGAATGAAGATAAAATAACTAGTCATGGTTTAAGTCTTCACCGTGTATTACAAGTACTCGATAAACCTCATATTATTATACCGAATAGAAAACAACGGAGAGGTCTGTATTTAATAATCGGTAGAGATAGTGGTGGTTCCTGTATATCTATACCAGTAGAATCCACACATATACCTTATATTTGGCGTCCTATAACTTCTTGGCCATGTAAAAAAGGAGAAGAAACATTACTCACTAAGAAAGAGGGTTAATATGAAAGATTTAAACAACGAAGAATTGGAAAAAATTGAAACCTGGGATACAAACAACTTACATGTTTCGAAACCAACTAAACCATCTAGGGTTGTAGTATCAGTCTCTTTCCGCCGAAAAGATTTTGAATTGATTTCCCAAAAAGCAGAATTGTCCGGAAAAAAGATCTCACAGTTCATTCGTGATTCTGCTATTAACGAGGCAACCCCTCTAGGTACACGTATACTATTCTCATCACTATCTGGTGGAACAGGAATGGTAATATCTACTACCCATATTGATTCAGTTACTCTAGCCTCAGAGAATCTATTAAATGACCCAGATAATGTGCTGAATGACCCAGATAACTTATCAGCCATAGCAATATAAAGAGTAACAACCAACTAATGGCAAATTATTATTACGAGCTTTCTTTACACCACTTATAGGCATTCTGGAATATTTTCAGCCAGGGTGAAGCGGGGATGACATAGTCGCCGACCTCTTTTTTCCAGTCGCCGGTCTTCCATTCTTCCGGCACATAAGGCCACTGCCAGAGGAGGAAAGCCCTTTCGGGATGGGGCATCATCGCCAGGTGCCGGCCGTCCCTGGAACAGAATGACGCAATGCCGGCAGGCGAGCCGTTAGGATTGAATCGATATTTTTCAGTGGGTATACCGTCATCATCTACGTAAGCCACTGGAGTCAGGTTCTGTTCCCTCGCAGATGCCAGGATATCCAGGTCAGGACAGTACAGCTTTCCGCCACCATGTGCACTCCAGATACCGAGTATCGAACCTTCCATACCCTGGAGCATCATTGCCGGACTTTCCGTTATTCGTACCATCCCCCAGTGCGACTCGAACCTTTCCGAGCTGTTAGTAATGAACCGGGGTTGTTTGGTTTCAGGGATTCCTTGCCACGGAACAATACCGAGGAAGGCCATCAACTGGCAGCCATTACAGATACCAAGCGAGAAGGTATCTTTCCGACCGAAGAAATCTTCGAACTCTTTTTTAAGTCTGGGATTGAACTTGATTATTCCAGCCCATCCCTTCGCCGGGTCGAGTACGTCGGCATAAGAGAAACCTCCGACGAAGACAACCCCCCGAAATCCGTCCAAAGAAATGCATTCCTCGAGGATATCCGTCATCGTTACGTCCCACGTCTCGAATCCCGCCCAGTAGAAAGCCGATGTCATTTCACGGTCGCCGTTACTTCCTTCCTCCCGGATAATAGCTACTTTAGGTCGGTTTTCTCCGCGCAGACTTGCCGGAGTCACCGGTTCGGGTTGGAACGTAAGGGTATAATTTATACCGGTTCGTTCGCGGTATTTCGTCTGCTCCATGGCCATCGCAACATTCATCTGTTCCATTTCCAGCCTGTCGCTGGCGGATTCCCACCATCCGAGTAATACCGGCGTATCAGCATCGAGTATCACTTCTTCACCACGACTGATTAATACTTTCTTTTCACGGGTAGTCTCTCCGAGTATTATGTATAAAAGTCCGTATTCGTCCAGTATGGTTCTTATGCGGTTTTCATTGTCAGGAAGGTATTCCAGTACCAGGCCGAGTTCTTCGGAGAAAAGCCGGATTATAACATCATCGTCACCAGGAATGTCGATGGTAAATCCGCAGTTACCGGCAAGGGCCATTTCCACCAACGTCGTGATCAATCCGCCGTCACTCCTGTCGTGGCAGGCCAGTAACAGGTCTTCGTCGATCATTTTCTGGACTACCTTGAAGGTGCTGATGAGGACCTGGTAATTATCCACGTCCGGAGACTCGTCACCGATCTGCCCGAACGCCTGGGCAAGGGCGGAGCCGCCCATTCGGTTTCTACCTTCCGATGGATCGATGAAAATCAGCCTGCTTTCACCCGGTTTTTTCAGGTCGGGAGTAAGTTTCCGGGTAATATCAGGCATGGTCGCGTATCCTGACACTACTACCTCTCCGGGAGCTTTTACGTTCTCATCATCGACTCTTGCTGCCATGGACAGGCTGTCCTTACCGCCGTCCACGGCGATCCCGAGCTGTGTTATCAGTGTTGCCAATGCAACAGCCGCATCATATATCCTTGCTCCTTCACCGGGCAGTTTCGCCGCCCACATCCAGTTCACGGAGCATTTGATATGACTCAGGTCGCTTATCCTGGCCGAAACCATGTTCGTCAACATTTCACCGACAGCCATCCTGGCCCCGGCTTTATCATCGATAAGCATCTTTATCGGCTGTTCTCCTATAGCCGTAGCCCCACCGGTAATACCGAAATGACTCTGGGCAACGATTGCCACATCTGAGACAGGAAGCTGAAGAGGTCCGCAACATTGCTGCTGCGCGATTAATCCGGTAACGCTCCTGTCCACCTTGCGGACGAGGTATCCCTTGGAACCTACCGAAGGAAGCCTGAAAACCAGTTCCAGCGCTTTCTTTATGGTCAGATCTTCAGGCAGGTTTAGCGGTTCGAGTTTACGCGGCATTCTTTCAAGTTTGTAGGTCTTCGGCGGCATCTCGCCGAGTATCTTTTTGAGAGGCAGATCGACCGGGATTGAATCGTCTTCTTCGTCGATCACAACCACCCGTCCGTCACCGGTGATCTTACCGAGTACTTCACAGTTCACTTTTTCCCGGTCGCAGATTGCCTGGAACTCAGCAATTCTTTCCTTGCTTATCAGAAAAGCGGAACGCTCCTGGTACTCAGCGCACCAGATATCGGCAACCGTCATCGACGGGTCACCGAGGTTGAAACGCCGAATGAAAATCTTACCTCCGGCCGGATCGATAATTTCAGTCAGCACGTTAGCCGGGCCTCCGGCACCCTGGTCATGTACGACCAGCAGGGGGTTATCGCCTGCTTTCTCGGCACAGGCTCTGATAACGCGGTTCAGCTTGTTTTCCATCTCGGCGTTACCACGCTGGACTGCGTTGAAGTCCAGTTCCGCGATATTCTCGCCCTGTATCATGCTGGAAGCCGAACCGCCGCCCATACCTATCCGGTAAGCCGGACCTCCTACCTGGACAATGAGAATACCTGCTTCCGGTTTATGGGGTTCCACATTCGTGTCGTCTATCTGACCTATTCCGCCGGTAAACATGATGGGTTTAAGCCAGGCACGGCGTTCATTATCCGGTAAAACCTGCTCGAACGTTCTGACGAATCCCTGAATCAAAGGTTCACCGAACTTATTTCCATAGTCCGAAGCTCCGTTACTGGCCTCGATCAATATTTCAAGCGGTGACGCCAGTTCGTACGGATAGGTCAGTCCTTCCGGCTCTCCCGGTATCTTGAAGTCAGGTATATTGAGTGCCGCGGTGCAGTATGCGGCTGTTCCGGCGATGACAAAGCTGCCTTTACCGGTGGCGTGACCGTCCCGTATCCTGCCGCCCGTGCCAGTAGTAGCCCCCTCAAAAGGTGAGATACCACTCGGGTAGTTGTGGGTCTCCGCAGTAAAAAGAATGTGATAGTAACATTCCCTGGAAACAAAGT
>MGML01000198.1:5665-7954 GCA_001796415.1 Chloroflexi bacterium RBG_13_46_14 | reverse complement strand
AGCAGATTATAGCCATGTATCCGGATCATCTGTAGATGGAACAAGTAAGAAATATGTGGAATCAAAGTAGTAATATTCGAAAAAATGAAACATTTCCGGAAAGAGGTTTATAAATGTCGAAAGCCGTCTTGGTTGATACTTTTAAATGCATAGGCTGCAGGGGATGTCAGGTAGCCTGTAAAGGTTGGAACGAGTTACCGGGGGAAACTACCGATAACAAAGGAAGTTATGAAAATCCGCCACAATTCTCTGCTAATACGTTCACCAGGGTAAAATTCAATGAATTAAGGTATAAAGGCAAGTTTCACTGGATTTTCACAAAGGTCCAGTGCATGCATTGCGAGTATCCTGCATGTGCTGAATCATGCCTGGTCGGAGCATTGCAGAAGACCGAAGAAGGACCGGTAGTTTACGATGATGGTAAATGTATCGGTTGCCGGTATTGCATGGTAGCCTGTCCATTCGGTGTCCCTGCCTTCGAATGGGATAAACCATTACCCTGGATCCGCAAATGTACCTTCTGCATCAACAGGCAGACCGCAGGAATGGAGCCGGCCTGTGTAAAGGCCTGTCCTTCAGGTGCTTTAAAATTCGGTGAAAGAGACGAACTCCTCGCTGAAGCAAGAAACAGAATAGAATCGAATCCTGATAAATATATCGACCATATATATGGTGAGAATGAAGTCGGAGGGACCTCCTGGCTGTACCTTTCCCCGGTTCCGTTCGAGGAACTGGGATTTCCTACTCTCTCCTCCACACCGGTAACTGTGAATACCGAGCGAGCCATAGGGGCTGTACCTCCCGTAGTGGTGACCGTGGCAGCGTTAATGTCAGCCATTTACTGGATTGCCCGGCGAAAGAAAAAATTGGAGCAGGAAAATCATCCTCAACACAATAATGGAACCAAAGAGAAAGTGACACAATGATGGACAGAAAAGATAAGTTTCCTTCCGGGATATTGATTCTGAGCGTACTGGTAATAATTTCAATAGCTCTGCTTGTTATACGGTTTGTATACGGATTGGGTGCGGCAACTAATCTAAGTGACGGCCGACCCTGGGGATTCTGGATAGTTTTCGACGATTTCTGCGGAGTAGCGCTGGCAGCCGGTGGATTCACCCTGGCAGGTCTCGTAAAAATCTTCGGTCGTGAAAAATACAGCTCATTATACAGACCGGCGATCCTTACCGCGTTTCTGGGTTACGTACTGGTTGTCCTGTCTTTGATTGTTGACCTTGGTCAACCATGGTACATGTGGCATTTCCTTATCTACTGGAACGTGGATTCACCTATGTTTGAGGTTGCCGCATGTGCATTACTTTACACAATAGTTCTTGCCTTGTTGTTCAGCCCGGCTGTATTCGAACGGCTGGAAGGTTTAGACTTCCCTGTGATCAGGCGTATTAAGTGGAGCATTCCCTTAAAAATAGTGAGAAGAATCGAGATTCCACTCATTATTGCCGGAATCATCATCTCTACGCTGCACCAGTCGGCTCTGGGTACGGTGCTTCTGCTTATGCCGGAATCATTACATCCCCTCTGGTATACCCCGATTTTACCGGCCCTCTTTCTCATATCCGCTATTGCAGTAGGACCCGCTATGGTCATCTTTGAAACGGTAATCAGCAATAGAATATTCGGACATAAACTGGCTCAGGACGTGATGAGCGGACTAGTCAGATACGTACCGTATATTCTCGGTCTCTATCTATGTCTTAAGATACTGGATCTCATTGTTGCCCAGGAAATTGGTCTGTTGTTTTCCGCCGGACATTACAGCCTGCTCTGGTGGGGAGAAGTATTAATCGGATCAATAATACCGATAATACTGTTTTCGATACCAGCGATAAGAAACAACAGAACGGCTGTGTTCTGGTCCTCAGTTCTGGTTGTTGCCGGAATTATCTTCAATCGTTTTAATGTCGGTTTATTCGGCCTGGCTATGAGACCCGGCTATACCTATACACCACACTGGATGGAGATAGCGGTTTCCGTAGGTCTCGTTGCCGACGCTATGCTGGTTATCTGGCTGGCCTATCGTTACCTGCCTGTTCATAATGATGAGGTAACTTCGGTTGAAGCATAACGACCAGAAACGTGATGGCCGCCATTGAACCCGCACCGAGAATAAAAGCAAGTGAATAACTGGAGCTGGTATCGTAAATATATCCTCCGATTAGCGGCCCGATACCAGCTCCTATTCCCCACCCTATCTCCAGCAACCCCAGTATCGATCCGAGACGGTCGAGACCGAACGTATCACCAAGCAGAGAAGTAACTCCGGAAAAT
>MGML01000198.1:254-5632 GCA_001796415.1 Chloroflexi bacterium RBG_13_46_14 | reverse complement strand
AAAACATAAAACATCCACGGTTCGCGCGCCCATAACAGCCATACCATTACGCCTGCCTGGACCAGGGTAGAAACAACCGCTACTTTTTTCCTTCCCGCCCTATCGGCAACTATCCCGAGTCCTATCATTCCGCCTACTCGTGCCGCACCCATGATACTGATAATCATCGCCCCTTCGGTGGCAGTGATCCCGATATCGGTAACATGCGGGACGATATGCGTAAAAAGCATCGACATACAGAACGAAAAGAAAAACCAGATACCTGTAACAGCCCAGAATCCCCTGGTTTTAAGTGTCTCAGCCAGAGTCATACCGGATTCCTTAGTTTTCACTTCCGGATTCACCCCGGCCATGCCTCCCTCCTCTGCTTTCACTCCGTCCGGTAAAGCGCCGATTTCTCCCGGTTCCTTTTTAAGCAAGCGTGAGAGAGGGATAACAACAGCCCAGGTTATCAAACCTATAATGAGATAGGCTGTTTTCCAGTTAAACCTGGATATAAGGAAGTTCGATAAAGGCGCCATCGTGATCGTCCCCAGTCCCTCGCCCGAACCGGCAATACCCACCGCAAGACCACGTTTTTTGTTGAACCACCTTGAAACAGTGGATGTCGCCACTACATATACGGGACCCATGCCGATTGCCAGTAAAACGCTGTAAGTAAGAAACACCTGCCAGGTGGCGCTGGTCCTGCTGGTAAGTACAAGACTCAATCCGGTAATAAGCCCCATAACTAAAAGGACAACTCTCGGTCCATACCTGTCCAGCGCCCATCCGCCGATAAATCCTGATATAGGAATCAATATCATCGATACCGAAAAAATCGCCGACGTAACTGTACGGGTTAACTCGAACTCCGCTTCGATGGACTTGAAAAAGACGGTAAAAGACGAAGCAATTCCCATCAGGACTGCCTGGATAACTAAAAACACGACTACGATTACCCAGCCGTAATATACTCTGCCTTTAATCCTGAAAAGCACAGTAACAAATCCTCCTGGACAACGAAACCGGCAAGATAATATGCCCGGTCAATCGATTCCAATAATCAGGGGGAGGGTAAAACCCTCCCCCTGATTCTACCATAAGATTTAACGGGGTATTCTTAGTTTTCAGGAATTTCCGGTAATTCGAGGTCATCAGGAAGTTCTAAATCATCTTCCGACCATCCAGGAATCTCGAAATCTTCCGGCAATTCCATACCGGGAGGTCCGGATGGTATCATGGGAAAACCTGTACCATCTTCCAACGACTCAGCCATATCTGCAAGTTCGTCCAGGGATATCTCAAAGCCCAGGTATACACGGGAACCGCCAGTCGTTATCTCAATGCCTTGCAGTAGCTCTGCCGACTCCTCGTCCTGGCTCATCATAGCGATAAAATCAATCATGGTGCCAAGAGATTCCGCGGCTTTGGCGGCAGAATCGGCAGGAGAGAAATCTATATTTACACTCACCGTTAATGACTGTGTACCAAGATCGGCTGCCAGACCAAGCGACTGCATATCCTGGAATGATTCGAATCCAACCGGCATCATTTCGCCTTCCGGCTGGTCTGCGAATGCTTCTTTCGCTTCCTGGGGAATCAGCATGGCTAGTTTTACCATCACACTCCCCATATCGTTATAGGTATCCAGTACAACACCACTTACACGGCTCAGATTTCCTTCAATTACATCGATGCAGTCTTTAACAGCCTTGATCGAGCCCATAATGATCATCGTATTATTCAGAGAGACTACCGCCGCGTCGGTATCCGTATCGGTATACAGCGTGAAATCTCCATATTTTTCAATCTCGAATTTAGTACCGGTCTCTTTCTCGATATTGTCGATCAGTTCCTTATCAGCGAAGTTACCTTCTAAAATAATTCCGGTATATTCCATCGTTTCCGTAGATGATTCTCTGGCAAAAATTACTGCGTTGGATATATCGTTCAAATCGATACCTATCTCACCAGCAAAGCCCTCTTTCATCTCATCGAACTGTTCTTCGGTATTTTCATTTCCCTCAAGTTCGGAGTAAAGTTCCCAGTTCCTTAACGCCTCGCTGACTTTTATCCCTGCCAGCATATTGATACCTTCCGGCACAAGTTCAAGGGCCTCGTACATTACGCTTTCATTGCAGCTGGCTGCAGGTATCAGCATCATAACCAGCGCCAGGCATACTAAAACGACATTCTTAATTTTCACGGGAATTCCTCCAGTCGAGCCTATTTCTACCGATTATATCACACGAATATATTTCCAAAAACAGAAAACGTATAAAAATTGGTAGCTTACAGGCTCATTTTAGGATTATTAGTGATGTAAAATTTCTAAATACTTGAGCGTTGACAATACTTGAGTAAAACCTGTGAAGTTGTACGGCAAAGATATTTTCATTTACCACAACTTTACTAGACCAGGTAAAAGCCTTGTTAATCCGAAACTCACTAATCCAGCGATGGCATCCAAACTAAGTGACCACATTTAGACTGTTGAAGAAATAATTGGATTGCTATCAAAGAACTAGCAACCCAGTTACTATTGTTTATGCCTGGTATAGTAATGTACGTTCACTGCGTGTTGGTTTGTATTGATAACTCCGATGCTTAAGTGACTTATCAATAACACTAGTAATATTGGCGGACAAACCTGTTATTGTTATATCTTTTTTAAGTGAAGATTCGAGTTCTAATAGTTCGCTCAATAATTGGTCAAAAAATGAATAACTAACAGCTTCTACGTCACTGAAATCAATAAATAAATTGTCATTATCATCCAAAGTCAAAACGAATTGGCGAAGCTTGTCACAAAGCTCACTAGCTTTTACCCTTGTTGAAAATGTAAGGGAGTAGTCAGATAGTTTAAATTGTTTATTCATTTATCATCTCCTCTATCCCTTATCCACATGGTATTACAACATGGGCGATTGTTCCAGGAAAACTTTTACATTTAGCCGAATAAGGTCTATTCCCTGTATAGATTATAACATATCCATTACCTGACCGAAGTGTCAAGCTTCTATTGGGCGAATCACCAAGTTCTTCCTTAACCCAATAAAGACCATAACCTCTATGTGGATCATTTATACGTGACAATCCACCTGATAGCGTAGACATAATAGCTTCTCTATCGGATTTGAATTTACCTTTCATTATTTTGTTCTGTTTGAGTGATTTATGGATGCCAATACCACAATCACCTACTGATATTTCAAGTCTAGAACCATCATGATATTCAAATTGTTGAGCTAAAACAAAGCCTCCGTTACTATTTGCATGTTCTACAGCATTAATTGCTAATTCACTATAGACAACATGACATGGCTGTAATAACGTCGACAATCCCATTAACTCTGTATGGAATATTTCTTGCATTTGATTTGCTATGATTTCGATATCATTAGCATCACTAAACCTTGTTATCGGTATTACAGGTTTGAGTTTTTTACCAATTACTTCTATATCGTCTGGTATATCCCAGTCGCAAAGAGTTTCTAATGCGTTTATAAAATCAATTTTAACTAAATAGTCAATTACTTCTTTATTCTCTGGACATATAAGTTCTATATTAGGCATGCCATTTTCGAGCTGTGTAAGTCTTTCAATAAGGGTCAAAATACCAATAACCCCTAATGGTTTAATAAAGGTTATTTTTGAAAGGTCAATTATTACTTGATCTAGTGGCGATAGTCTTTGAATACGAGGAACATAAAGACTATCTAGCTGTTTTATTCTCTTAAAATTACTTGGAGCCGTTAGCTTAACTTCCATGACAGTCATTATACCAAATTGTTCTTAAATGTCATATATTTCGAGATAAGAATTTAAAATGATACACTAGCGGATTTTTATTATGCTTGATAAACTGTAAATGATTTTACTCATTTTCTCCGGTTATCAGCTTCTCACCGTATTCAAGCAGGATTTCAGCCCGCTCGGGAGAATAATTCGCTTCGAGGTATATTTTAAGTGCTTCGACAGGAGCAACCTCTTCGACCGTTGCCGCACCTAATCTTATCCGACTTTCACGGGAAACATCCTTGGATACGCTTGAATAATACGCACTTTTCAAAGCTTCCCGGATTTCATTGTCCCTGATCTGACTTTCCGATTCCTCAGGGAGATTTATCTGGAGTCTGACAACAGCATCATCTACTTCATTTTCTGCTTTATGGATTTCTCTCAGGATCGTTTCCGTAGGATCTTCATCTTCCGGTTTGATATCAACTTCTATGGTGCGGAAAGAACGACCTCTAACCTGATGAAACTCGTACGCTACGATCCGTTTATCCGAACCCGGTTCCTGTTCGATATCTACCACGTAAAATCCTTTGTCATCCTTTTCCTCTCCGAAATCCACCCTTTCCAGACTTCCTGAATAAACAACGGGAGGAGTTTCGGAAAGTACCTGGTGCTTGTGAATATGTCCCAGCGCGATGTAATCGTAGGCAGGATTGGCAATATTGCTTATCAGCAGGAAATGCTCCTGCCCTATCGCCATCAGTCTTTCCGAGCCGATCATCGCGCTGGCTACTCCCACGTGAGCTGCCAGTATCGACGGCAGTGACGGATCGAGTTCTAACGCATGAGCCCTGATGATATTGGATAGGGCCTGCTGCATCATTTCATTTATCTGATTGAAGTCAAGATTTTTTGTGTCTTCCCTGCTCAGAAGAGCGCTCCGCCGCAGCCAGGGCAGCGATGCTACCTGTAAAGGGCCGCTTTTTGTCTCTATCCTGTATACTTCAGGACGGTTGGATACATAGACATTTTTTATCTCCAGGGTATCGAATATCTCGGTAGCGGTTGCTTTCCCGACCGCGTTCGGCAGATCATGGTTTCCTGTCACTATGAATATAGGGATATCGTTCGTGACCAGGCGGTTAATACGCTTCGCAAATTCTCTCTGCTGCGTCTGGCTTGGTTCCCGACTCTTGTAGGCATCACCGCTGAATATCACGATATCGACGGTGTTGTTGATGGCGTAATCGACTACCTGGTCCAGGGCTGCCAGGAAATCCAGCAGCCGCGACGATATACCTGTCGCCGGGTCGATACGACCGTAACTCTCGACGCCTAAATGCAGGTCTGCGAAATGGACAATTTTCATTCTCTATATAAGTCTTTCGCCAATTTTAGCTTAAAACTACTCTAAATGTAACGCGAAATCTTCAGTTTCAGGTACAAAAATTCAGGATAAAAAGCACATTATCCATTAAGAAAAAAGCCTGTTTATGATACAGGTTACTTCAAGCAGTTCGAGTTCTCGTTATTATTGTACTATATCCAGAACTTCTTTCAATGCTGAAATTACAGGTCCATTCCATTTATCACCTTCGAAATCTACCCTGTGTGTTCCCGAGCTGTCCTCTTCCGGATCGATTATCAGTACTGGA
>MGML01000198.1:92-205 GCA_001796415.1 Chloroflexi bacterium RBG_13_46_14 | reverse complement strand
CTATATACAGGCAATCTTCAGGTTCCACACCAAGTCTGTCAGCTGCCAGGTTATAGATTCGCGGGTCTGGCTTCTTCACTCCCTCTATACAGGAAAAGACTGTTATGTCAAAT
>MGML01000198.1:0-83 GCA_001796415.1 Chloroflexi bacterium RBG_13_46_14 | reverse complement strand
AACGGCGTATGGGGCCAGATATTCGGAACCTCTGAAGAGCAGTCGGATACCAGACCGATTTTTATCCCCTGCTCCTTCAGGTC
>MGML01000197.1:4515-4788 GCA_001796415.1 Chloroflexi bacterium RBG_13_46_14 | reverse complement strand
ATATACTTACGATAGGTTCAGCAGCTAGTAGTAAAACAATACTGAATATAATCATGACCCCTTCAACTATGGCCACTGCTATCCAGCTGCTTTTCTCTGCCCGGTCCGGCTGCCCTGCGCCGAGATTCTGCCCTGCCAGTACACCGCTTGCCATTCCCAGTGCGAAGGTCGGCATCAGCATTATCATTTCTATTCTCTGGTTCAATGTATGTGCCGCAACCGCTGCCGTCCCGAATGGAACGACAAACCACATTATTACCAATTGAGTAGCGT
>MGML01000197.1:4099-4396 GCA_001796415.1 Chloroflexi bacterium RBG_13_46_14 | reverse complement strand
AACCACATCCCAATTACCATTCCGATTGTCTGGGCTATCACATTGGTCAAAGCGGCGCCGCTGACTCCCATTTCAGGGAAAATCCACCAGCCGAAGATAAGGAAAGGACATAAAACCACATGAAAGACCCTGTACCCCAGCGTAATCTTCATCGGACTAACAGTATCACCCGAAGCCTGCATGATACTCTCAATCAGCATACGGAAAGACATCGATACCGAAGCCCCAAACAGTATCCTGAGATATTTCGCTCCTTCGGTAACCACGTCTGCTTCAAGGCCGAGCAGGAGTAAAATA
>MGML01000197.1:1566-3945 GCA_001796415.1 Chloroflexi bacterium RBG_13_46_14 | reverse complement strand
TCATTGAATTCAGCAGCATTACCGCCATGCCGGAGACACCGACACCTGCTATAGCCGCGGAACCCAGCCTGCCTACCCAAATCATATCTATGGTAGGGCCCAGCATCATAACTGTGTTTGTCACAATCATCGGCCAGGACAGGGACAACAGGTTCTTGATGATGCTGCCCTGAGTCCAGTCCCTGTCGAATCTGCCGCCGGTATACTGAAAACTTCTGGAATCATCCTTAAAATCTATATCGTCGTAGTCTTTCGTGAGCAGCTCCTTCCTTAAATGAAATATCTTGTTCGATATCCACATCATTACACGGATACCGTTAAATCAATTGTTAAATCTGCTTCTTCTTCCACCTGCCGGTCTTGAAATAGAGGCCCATAAAAACCGCAGAGGCTATCATGCCGATAACCATTCCCCACCTGACACCGTACACACCGAATTCGGTATATTTCGACAGTGCAAACGCGAGCGGAATCTGGAATACCCAGAATGTCCCAACCGTTACTATCATCGGAGGAATGGTATCTCCAACACTGGATAATACCGACATCAACACGGGTTCAAGACCGAACAGCAGCATACCGGCAGTCCCAATCCGCAGGAAATCGGCTCCCAGCGCGACGACATCAGGCTCCGGACCGAATATACCTATCAGCTCTTCCGCCCAGATCAAAATAACCACTGCAAAAACAAGCATCCAGCCCTGAACGACTCCCGCCGCCAGCCAGCCGCTCTTTTCAGCCCGGTCAGGATGGTTAGCACCCAGGTTCTGACCGGCCAGTATTCCGGCACCCGTACCGAATCCCATTGCCGGCATCATCGCGAACATTATCACCCTCTGCCATATCATGTGCGACGCAACCGCAACAGTTCCGAACGGAACGATAAACCACATAATGATGATATCACCCAGGCTGCGCTGCATATTGCTGATAATCACCGGGATTCCTATCTTCACGATACGTTTAACCATTGAGCCGTCGAAGTATAAGTTCCTCAAATTCATCTTCAGTCGACTCCGGCCGCTGAAGAGAAACCACATGCCTATCACTACGCCCACACCCTGGGTTATCACGTTAGTTAAAGCCGAACCGCTTACTCCCATTTCCGGAAATATCCACCATCCGAAAATCAACATCGGACATAAACCTACATGGACAATCCTGAAGATAACGGCGATTCTCATCGGCGATATACTGTCGCCTGATGCCTGCATTACGCTTTCCGTCATCATCCACAGGACCGTAGCGGCTGAACCGGTAAGTAATATACGAAGATACTTCGTACCTTCGACGACAACATCATCTTCAACCCCGAAAAGGTTCATTATCGGTTCGGACAGCAGCAGCCCGACCGGCACCATGAAAAGGGTAAAAATAATAGCAACCAGATATGCCTGCCTGGCGACGTGGATCGCGCCTGCTTCGTTTCCAGTTCCAATATATCTGGCGATGATAGCTCTTGACCCCATTGTGAGTGCCATAAGTACCGAATTCATCATCATCACCGCCATTCCGCCCACGCCAACTCCCGCGATTGCAGCGGCACTCAGCCTTCCAACCCATATCATATCGATAGTAGGACCTATCTGGTTAAGACTCGCCCCTATCATCAGCGGCCATGAGAGAAACCAGAGATTACGGACAACGCTTCCCTGTGTCCAGTCTTTATCGTATTTTGACCTGTTTTCTAACGAATTTCCCGAATCATCCAATTGAACTCTTTATCCTGAGGTAGGTATTATCTGGTCAGACCCCGTTTTTCAGCTTCTTCGATTATTCCGGCTGCGATGAATAGTGAACCGGTCGCGCAAATCAGGTCATTTTCCCCTGCCATCGATAACGCGGTTGGCAGAGCCTCAGAAAAATCCTTAACTACGGTGGTTTCCACTCCCCTGCTGTGAAACTCTTTTACAATTTTATCCGAAGGCATTGATCGAGGATGAATAGAACGGGTAATAACTGCTTTTTTGAACAATGGCGTCAATTCTTCTACTATCCCGGATATATCCTTATCCGCTGAACTGCCGATAATCAAAATAGCCTTATCGAAGCTGAAATACTTTTCAAGCGATTCACGCATCTTGCGTGCCGATTCCGGAGTATGAGCGCCGTCTACCACCAGCAGCGGTTTTTCACTTAAAACCTGCAGACGTCCCGGCCAGTTTACTTTCGCCAATCCCTCACGCATACTTTCTTTCGTAATGGCAAATCCATTTTCCGCGAGTACTTCGAGAGTCGCGACCGCGGTTGCCGCGTTGACCAACTGGTGGTCACCGATCAACGGTATGGTCAATTCATACGTGCCTCGTCTGCCATTCACTCTTAACTTCTGGCCATTAATATCGTATTCCTGACCCTGGTAGGTAACGTCGCTGCCTG
>MGML01000197.1:0-1346 GCA_001796415.1 Chloroflexi bacterium RBG_13_46_14 | reverse complement strand
TTCAGCCATAATTATATCATTGTATGAAGTACACTATCAATTCTTTCCAAATGTCGTGTTGATGTCGCTATGAGGAGTCCGCCTGCAGCCGACTCGCAAGGACAGCGGGAAAACGAGCAGGAGCCTCAGTCTAGCTTTACTATTCTTTGTGAAAAACCAACTGCTGTGATATTATTTTGTCACAGTTACCCGGTAAGGAAGGAAAACATGAAGTCGGCAAGAAGGGTAATTTGGGGTATCCTGGGCCTTTTTACCGTGATAGTTATAGGGGCTATTGGTTATACGATTATAGAAGGCTGGGGTGTCCTGGATTCTGTCTTCATGACCATAACTACTATCACCACTGTCGGTTACAGAGAGGTCCATCCTCTCTCAGACGGAGGAAGAATTTTCACTATCTTTCTGATTCTCGGCGGTATGGGCAGTGCATTTTACACCCTGACAGGTGTGATAACATATATTATCGAGGGGAACCTCGGGGCCACGTGGGGGAAAAGAGTAATGGGAAATAAAATATCGCAGTTAAAAGAGCACTTCATTCTCTGCGGCTTCGGCAGGGTTGGTGAAGAAATCGCAAGTATATTCAAAGAAGAAGAGGTACCGTTCGTCGTAATAGATAACAGGCCTGAATGCGCCACCCGCGCTGAACAGGCCGGATACCTGTATATAGTAGGAGACGCGACAAGCGACGAGATACTCAAACAAGCCGGTATAGAAAAGGCAAGAGGACTTGTTGCAGCACTCGGTTCAGATACCGATAACACCTATATCACTCTCTCTGCCCGCGGTTTGTTTCCGTCATTATTCATTACGGCAAGAGCATCCGACCACGAAGCGGAAAAGAAACTCAGGCGTATAGGTGCTAATCGAATCGTCTCACCTAATTCCATCGGCGCCCGGCGTATGGCGATGCTCGCCCTCCGTCCGATGGTAATGGATTTCCTCGATACCATAACCCGTCGACGAGGTCCCGAACTGCAGATGGAAAATGTAGCTATCGATACCAATTCTTCTCTCAACGGGCTTACAATAGAAGAGATAAAAAAGTGTTCCAGGGCAAACATACTGGCGCTAAACAGGAAAACCGGCAGCCTGGTGGCAAATCCTTCCGGCAACGAAAAAGTGACGGCGGGAGACAGCCTGATAATTATGGGAACCAGCGAACAACTTACCTCACTTGAGGCTGCTTGTGAAGGAGCAGTCAAACTGGATAAATAAATATAAAGGATATAAGTATGAAAAAAACAGTCTTTGTCGACGGCCAGCACGGTACGACCGGCCTGGAAATCCGGGAACGCCTGGCTGATCGAGATGATATCGAAATAATCGAAATACCTGAGGAAAAA
>MGML01000196.1:4096-7153 GCA_001796415.1 Chloroflexi bacterium RBG_13_46_14 | reverse complement strand
CGAGCAGCTTTATGTATTTCAGTTCGATAATCCCGAACAGATGCTGAGGGCTAATAACGAGCGTGTTATCAACCTTTCATCACCCGAAGGTATCAAGAGGATGGAAGAACAGGAAAAGAAGCGCAGGGAAGAAATGGCCAATCAGGCAGGACAGGCAGGTCCGATGTCTCGCGGCGCCGAAGTAGGTTGGGGAAAAGCCCGTCAAGACATAACCTGGGTAAAAGACCGGTAATAATATTCATAAGAATATAAAAAGAGTATTGACAAGTTATAGCTAATTGGTCTATTCTCCAGTCACCGGAAATAAATGGAGGTACACCAATGCAAGCTTACTGTGTAAAATGCCGGGCAAAACAGGAAATGAAAAATGGGAAAGCCATAACGATGAAGAACGGAAAACCAGCAACGCAGGGCGTATGCCCAACTTGTGGAACTAAGGTGTTCCGAATAGGTAAAGGCTAAATATCACCCGGACAAACAAAACTTCCTGCATTATCCCTTTATAAAAATTAAATCACGCTGGTATCGCCGGCAAATATAACTGCTTCAAGCGCCGTTATTAATTGCGGTTTTTCAGCGATGAGGATAGTTATTTCCAGTAATTCTTCAAAAACGGCTGAAAGACCGGTATTATTCACTCAATCGCCTGTGAGAACTACGCGTTTTCTGTTGTCTGCCTTTCCACACCTCAGTCCTTCTGAACTGATTCAAGGCTCTCGATGAAGGCATCAATCCTGGCATGAGTATCGACTTCCGAATACGAGCTGACATCCACGATATCACTCTCAAGAACGAGTGACGGAATATTCCGGTAGACCTTTTTCAACTGGTTAAGCTGCCAGATAAGGCCGGGATGCCAGGTACGGCAGGAAAACGCTTCATGCATCACCACGCCATCGATATCATAATCCTCGATATACTTGATCAGTCTCTCCACGTCAGGATGCGAGCCGGGACGTTTCCGCGCCGCGTCATACCAGAATGTCCAGTATTTTATCCACCGCCAGGCGATATGCTCCAGCGGGTCACCGATCCTGGTCAGATCGATATCGAAAAGACGGGTGTTCTCAAAGGTGCGATAGGTCGTTTCTGCCGGAAACACCGCGCCTCTGCTGTTAAAATAATTGAAGTCGGAAAGGGCAAACCATGAAGGAAGCCCGCCGCCCCAGAGAAGACGGTACTTTTCGTCGGGAATCACGCCCTCTCCATTCGCTATCTTCTGTTTCAACTCAGCGTTCAATTCCAGGAAGAAATCATACGCTTCCTGCATGCCCATCATAAAAGCAATGGGCACCATCGTATTCATCGCATCGCCGGTATCCATTGGACAGGGTTTTGCTTTTCGTAGTTCATAGGTCTCCCATATCAGGTTCCAGGTTTTATCTGTTATGTCAACCATCTCGGCGAGTCTATCCCAGTTCATTTTATGACCGGTATGCTTTTCCATGAACTCGACCAGGCCGCGTAACTGCTCGACGATGTATTTCACGTAGTAGTCCTGCACTTCCCGGTAATCATAGTCGGATTCATACTGCGGCCAGGGCATGCCAACTTCATAGACAGGCACGTCCGGCATGTAATGCTGGGCTGCCTGGTACCATTTATTTCGCGGGTCACAGACAAGCTGTCCGCTGCCGAGCATCATGTCGGGCCTGACCAGTCCCCTCCACGGCGCGTCAGGCGGCATTTCACCGAGTTCGGCACGCCAGATATCGAACCCTAGATCGCAGAGAGCGTATGTACAGAGAGAGCGAGAGAAATTCTCCGATTCGGCCTTTTCCAGGAACCGCTGGGCGTCCCGCTTGGCAGCGCATACTCCGGCATAATTCTCCGTCCAGACCGGCACAACGTCCATCGCGTGAATTATCTCATCATACGCGCAGACAATAAAGCTGTATGCTACCGGTTTTCCCTCTGCCTTGGCCTGCTGGGCTTTTATTGTCAGTTCACGACTCAGCCTGCCGGCTTTTCCGGCGGCTTCCGTGGCATGAGTTCTCTGTTTTCTTTCCTCGTTCATGTCAAACCCCTTATCCTATCATCTCCAGAAATGCCTGCACCCTTGTCCTGAGTCGGCTGATAGTCGACTGTGAATACTCGTCCTCGATATAGAGTACCGGAGTTCCCTTCGACTCGAGATAGTCTTTCATTGCCGGAACCTCGAAGCCATACGGGTCGCAGTACATATAAATATAGAGGATCACTCCGTCGATACTAAAATCCTTGACGGCACGGATGATATGCCCGAATCTGTCATCCAGCGATTCATCGTAGGTTCCTTTGACTTCCCTGTAGGTCCTGCCGCACTTTATCTTTCTCAGGTACCGTTCGGCAATGCCGTCTACCGGGTCGGCGGTGACTTCCGCCATCGGGAAGTGTTCGCGTGCTCCGGGACACAGATCATCCACTACGACACTGGCGCCAGAATCCTCGATAACATCGATAAGCGCCGTATCATCCACCTCGGCGCCCACTACCATGATACGATGTGGCTGCTTTACCGGAATATCTTTCCTGTTCTTTATCTCTTCGATAACTTTAGGCAACAATTCAATGCTTTCTTCCGGAGGTATACCCATTATCGCCACCAGGATTTTCGTCATTTCACTGCCGGTCAGCAGCGGCGGATCGGACTTCCTCAGTTCATATAACTCCTTGATCAGTGCCCTTATCCTGTTATGGAGTTCGACCGCTTGCGTCAGATCGGCATCGGTTATCTCTTTCCCGGCGTATTTCCCGAGGCTTTTCCTGAAGGTGTTGAGTTCGTTCTTGTAGAATTCCAGCGAGGAATCATCGATCGAGTGCGGCAGGTTGACCAGGTGCGAGTAAGGAATATCAAGGCTGTATTTCCAGATATCATAGGTTCGGGTAATACTGTCGCAGGCATGCGGGATAATAAGCCCCTCCAGGAAGTCGTACCTGCCTTTCAGTGTTACGTCATAAGCGCTGCGAACTACGGGACAGATGATGGTCTCCATCTGAGTATCGGCACGGGTTATCGGCTCGTGTACGTCGCCCTTTATCCTGAAAGGGATAAATCCCGCGGCCGTGATGATCTCC
>MGML01000196.1:0-4090 GCA_001796415.1 Chloroflexi bacterium RBG_13_46_14 | reverse complement strand
GTAAACGCGCACAGGTATCCGATAACCTTCCTGCCCAGTTCGTGCAGTTCACGGGCACGGCAGCCGTAATCTTCGTAATATTTCGCAACAAGCTCTAAAGTGTTACAGTTATAATCCGCCGTCATGCAGACACCTCGTCTTTTAGCCTGGCCAACCTGAAATTTCTTCAATCTTACAATAAATGCGAATAAAATAGAAAGATCAGTTAATTCGCCGACCGGTGAAGTGTGAAATCATCATTTTAATATTGAAACTAAACGGAATTAAGAAATTCATACGTCCACGCGGACATCCAGATGTTTTCTCGTTAGAGTCATCCTACGTTCAGTTTTACCGTATGATATATGTCACATACATTTATCTAAACTCAGCCGTATAATTATTTCATTGGATAATCAAGAGGAGGTGGAAAGTGAATAAAAGAATTAGAAATTTGAGTTTAGTTGTTATCATCTTGGGAGTCGTAGCTCTGGCAATGGGTGCAGTGTTTGTACAACAGGGTTTTTCAAAAGAAGCCTGGTTAATCAAGGCAACCGAACAAGAACAGATAGAAATACCCGGTGAAGAAAGCGTCATAATAAATAGTGCTGAGACGGCTCAAGCGGCAGCGGATATCGTGAGAGAGCATCGGAGAGGAATAGCTCCGACCTATGGTGATCTGCTCGGGGGAGAGAAGTTTAATCCTACGGATCCCACTCAATTAAGTTACGGTCAGGCGATGAATATCGAGAATTATCTGTATCTGGCAGTTACAGCATTTGGTGTCTTTGCTGTAGTAAAGGCGATAGGTGCTTTCATGATTGTTACTGGCCTTGCTCTCGGTACTACCGGATATATACTCTGGCAAAGAGCTGATAAATAACTTGATACTCAAATGAACAATAATTCGGCCAATTTATATGGGAGGTTTACATTATGAAGGATGCGTTGGAAATTATAAATAGAGTACTGTCACAACACGCTACAATCACTGACCATGTTACAGATGCCAGTAACAAGATGAACGACATCGATGCTGTATTCAATGTTCAACGGGAAACATACAAAGTTGCCTGGAGTTCGTCTTCGGTCACTGATTTACTTGAAAAACGTAATCAACTGATGGAGAGAATTCAAGTTCTTGAAGATGGATTAACGAAACATTTTTCCTATGAAGAAAAGGTTTTCCCTCTCGTTTTAGGCGAGATTTTACTAAAAGATATCTTGAGCGACCACAAGAAAGTATCAGAACGAATAGAGAAAGTAAAATCTTGTTTGAATTCACTCGAAGGACTCGAAAAAGACGAATTATATACAAAGAGGACGGAACTTCTAGAGAGTGTAAATGAGCTTAGTTATACGATTACCAATCATGCTCATTCTGAAGATCGAGTTCTAAATATGATTAAGAAAGTCTTCGAGGAACACGCTGCAGATAAAGATTGATTGTGATCAAGCAATAAAACACAATTAGGAACCGCCTTTGTGTATAATGAAAAATTCAAAAGGTATTAGATTCCTATACACATGATGAGGTAAACACCGGGATATTATTCTGAGCGTAAAACTAAAGATGAGATGCTCATAATTATGGAATTATTGGTAAAATAAATCAATTCCGGGTGAAAGTGGTTTCAGCCGGACCGGTCTCGAACTGGCTGTTGTACAACGAGGCATAGAAACCGTCCGCCGCCAGCAGTGTCTTGTGATTACCCTGCTCCACTATATCGCCGTCTCTCATTACCAGGATCACATCGGCATTGCGTATGGTTGAAAGACGATGCGCAATAATGAAACTCGTTCGCCCTTTCATCAGTTCGTCCATAGCCTTCTGGATGAGTATCTCCGTCCTGGTATCCACAGAACTCGTTGCTTCATCGAGAATAAGGATTTTCGGATCGGAAAGGATAGCCCTGGCAATCGTCAGCAGCTGTTTCTGTCCCTCCGAGATATTGGTGCTTTCTTCGTTCAGTTCCATGTCATAACCGAACGGCAGCGTTCTTATAAAATGGTCCGCGTTCGCCGTTTTAGCGGCTTCGACCACCTGGTCGTCGGTGGCAGACAGGTCACCGTACCTGATGTTTTCCCGGATCGTTCCGTTAAACAGCCACGTATCCTGCAGCACCATGCCGAATATATCGCGGAGATTATCACGAGTCAGACGGGTGATATCGGTACCGTCTATGGCAATGGAACCGGAGTTTAATTCATAAAAACGCATCAGCAGTTTCACTATGGTCGTTTTGCCGGCGCCGGTCGGACCGACAATAGCTACCTTCTGTCCCTGTTTGATATCAGCGGAGAAATCATGGATAACGATCTCCTCCGGTTTATAACCGAAACGCACATTATTGAAAGATATATTTCCGGTAACCAAGGCCAAATCAACCGCGTCGACAGGATCGAGGATTTCTTCTTCTTCATCCAGGAATTCAAATACGCGTTCAGCCGCCGCTGCCGTCGCCTGGATAACATTAGCCATGTTGGCAACCTGGGCAATCGGCTGTGTAAAAGACCGCACATACTGGATAAAGGCCAGGATATCTCCTACGCCGATGGTTCCCCGTATCGCAAGATATCCGCCGAGAATACTCACCATCACGTAGGAAAAGTTGCCCACGAACGTCATAATCGGCATCATCATCGTGGAGAGGAACTGGGATTTCCAGCCAGCCACGTAGAGTTCCTCGTTCAGTTCGTTAAACTTGCGGATAGATTTCTCCTCGCCGTTAAACGCTTTCATCACGATATGACCACCGTACATTTCCTCAACGTGTCCGTTAACATGCCCCAGGTAGGCCTGCTGTCTTCGGAAATACTTCTGTGATTTTCTCACTATCAGGCTTACCAGTCCTGCCGAAATAGGCAGGACTACCAGTGCCACCAGGGTCATCAGCCAGCTGATGGTCAGCATCATGATAAGAACACCGACGATAGTGGTCACGGAAGTCACGATCTGCGTCATATTCTGCGACAGCGTCATGCTGATGGTATCGACATCGTTTGTCACACGGCTTTGAACTTCACCATGCGTTTTCGTATCGAAATATTTTAAGGGCAACCGTTTTATCTTCTCGGCGATGTTCTTCCTGAATTCGTAGGTAATCTTCATGGCTATCCCGGACATGATATATCCCTGGATATAGTTAAAAGCAGCGCTGAGGAGATAGAGAACCAGGAGTAACACTGCCGTCCGTCCGACATATTCGAAATCGATTGATGCTCCGGGGACATTCATCGCTTTCGCTACGGATCCTTCGAAAAGCCGGGTAATCGCATTCCCTAAAAGCTTCGGACCGATTATCGCGAAAACCGTACTGGCTATAGCGAACACGAATACGAGGACAAGTGAGATCCGGTATGGTTTCAGATATGTCAGGAAGGTCCTGAAGGTTTTCCTGAAACTTTTCGGTTTCTCGCCTCCCATCATACCGGGATGCATACCGCCGCCCATGGGTCCTCCGCCCATTGGAGGTCCACCACCGGGGGGCGGTCCTCCCCCAGGGGATAGCCCTCCACCACCCGGACCGCGCGGTCCGGGACCGGGCATTCCTCCGTTTCCGGGTTGTCCGTTACCACGCCGTATCATTGTGACAACTCCTCGGCCGACAATTGGGACAATGCGATTTCCTGGTAAACTTTGCAGTCTTTCATAAGCTGTTTATGCGTACCGATACCGGCAACCTCTCCATCATCCAGCACCAGTATCTGGTCTGCCGACATGACCGTACTGACACGCTGGGTCACTATCAGAACAGTGGCATCGGCTGTTTCCTTCTTCAAAGCCCTCCGTAGAGCCTTGTCGGTCCTGTAATCCAGTGCGGACAGACTGTCATCGAATATGAAGATCTCCGGACTCTTGGCCAGGGCACGGGCGATGGCCAGTCTCTGTTTCTGTCCTCCCGACAGGTTCGTTCCGCCCTGGGCTATGTCGGTAGACCGGCTGTTCTCTTTCGACCTGATAAAGTCTTCAGCCTGGGCTGTCCTGATATATTTTTTCACTTCCTCGTCGGTAGCATTTTCATTGGCGTACCTGATGTTGCTTTCCACCGTGCCTGAAAACAGAACTGCTTTCTGAGGAACGTAACCTATCCTTTCTCTCAGGTCGTGC
>MGML01000195.1:6977-7176 GCA_001796415.1 Chloroflexi bacterium RBG_13_46_14 | reverse complement strand
TCATTACCTTATTCATTCTAGTTTTCTTCCCATGCACGAAGGTTGACATGCCCTGTAACCTCTTTATTGACTACCCATCTGCCTTCGGTTTCTGATGTTAGTGTATAGGCAAGCGCATCATCATTCAGTGAAAACTCGACAGATGAAACATTCCAGGCAATAATCGAGGATGTTCCGTCGAAACTCCGTATCAATTCTC
>MGML01000195.1:0-6960 GCA_001796415.1 Chloroflexi bacterium RBG_13_46_14 | reverse complement strand
TTACATGAATGCGGATTTCCCTGGCTGTCATCCCAGCCAAGAACCATCCCATTCGCCGGAATTCCGCCAATTAACGTGACGTCTCTCGCCATCCGGGCGTCATTACTGATCCAGTAGGAAGCACTCTGAATATCCCGCAGGAGAGAAATTTCAGCGTTGCCGCGACCGGTTACACTCGTAATGGTGTATATCGAAGCTCCTAATGCTCCTATTATCATTCCGGTAATACTGAGTGCTATCAGGATTTCTACCAGGGTCATTCCCCGTTGCTTTGCATCGGCTTTCATCTCTTTACCTTGAATCCCTCCAGGATATATACCGATTTATCTCCACGGTAAACGGTAATAATTACTCTTTGTATATTGTCATCTCTTGCGCTGACCGGAACAGCATTCGCAGTAACCGAATATCCCTCGGGAACAATTTCTACAGAGTCGTAAGAATATGGAGCAGTGTGAAAAGGAAGACATTTAGTGTACTCAAGTTGTGTTCTTCCGAGGTTTTCGGCGACTATGTCTTCCTGGAGTATACCAACGGAAATCGCCCCGGTAGAAAGACCACCGAGAAGCATAAAGACAGTACTTCCCAGGATAGCAACCGCTAAGAGTGACTCAACAAGCCCGAACCCGGCTTGTTTTATCATGGTTAAATGATATCTTTTACCAGGTTTTTTCTGCTTTCCAGTGATATCGTTTTTCGACATAGTTGCTCTTATTTTGGGTTCATCAGTTATAAGGGAATACCGTTATATTATGCCATGACATCATAGATCGAATAGATGGGCATCATTGCCGAGATCGCAATAAAACCTATGATGAGGCCAATTACGAGTATGAGTACCGGTTCAAGCAGCGAAATGAAAGTGCTCAATGATTGGTTGAATTCGTATGCGTAGTGTTCGGCAAGAGCCTCGAAACTTGACTCAAGGGTATTGGTCTCTTCTCCGGTAATGACCATCTGTATCAGCATAGAGGGGAATAGAGTACTATTTTTCATAGACCGGGAAAGTCCCTGTCCCTGGTACAGACTTTCAGGTATCTTTGCCAGCTCACGTCGTAAAGTTTCACTCTGTACTCCCTGTTGGGCGATTAGAATTACTTCAGTTACCGGCAGTCCGGCGCTTAAAAGTATGGAAGATATGCGACTGAACTGTTCGAGATTTCGCAGAGAGATTATACGTCCGACAACCGGAAGACAAAGTAAAAGCCTTTCCAGAGCATACTTACCTGAGTTAGTCCGTGAGTATGTAATGATCGACAGAGTAAGAACCAGGAGTCCACCAAGCAGATACATGGCATAATTATCGATAAATTCAGCCAGAGAAACTGTTATGCGTGTTGGGAAAGGTAATTCTGAGCCGAACTGTGCAAACAAATCCATCATTGAGGGAAGAACGGTCGTTAGGAGAATAATAACTGTTCCAATTCCCATGAAAAAGATCACACTCGGGTATATGAAGGCACTCCGGATTTTTTTCCTGGTTACTTCTTCCTGTTCTATGTGTTCAGCTTCTTCTCTGAGCACCTGTTCAAGTTTCCCTGCTTTTTCTCCGACCTTTATCATATGATAATACGTTGCAGGGAATATGTCTTGATGTTTAGCCAGGGCATCGGAGAAGGTACTTCCTCCTTCAACGTCATCAAATACAGTTTTGATTCGTTTTTTCAGAATCCTGTTGTGAATCTGGTCTTTCGATAACTCCAGAGCTGTCAGAAATTTAACACCCTTGTCCACTAACATCGCCAACTGACGTGAAAACAGAACTATATCGTTTTTCTTCACAGAAAAAAGGCTGGGTAAGATGTCTTCTATGTTAATCTTGTTGTAGGATTTCAGACTTAGTATATTGTATCCGGCACGTTTCAGGGATTCGATCGCTATATTTTTATCCGCGACCTCGAGTTCACCTTTAACGATTTTCTGTTGGGGTGTATATGCTGTGTATTTGAAATTCATGAAAATATCTCAAAATTAGTAGAGTATGTGGGATTTATTCAACCGATACTATTGTACGAATGACTTCAGCTGGTGTCGTTATGCCTTCTTTTATTTTTTTCATGCCGTCTAAAATCATTGGCGTCATGCCTTCGTTCACTGCCTGGATTCGTATCTCTTGTGTCGAAGCCCCGTCCGTAACCATTTGCCTTAGTCGTTCGTTTACTTCGAGAATTTCGAAGACGCCTATCCTTCCCAGAAATCCGGTATTTCCGCAGAAATTACATCCCGTACCGTATTGATATTCTCTCAGTCTTTCACCAGTAATCCGTTCATAAACTTCATTTTCGGCAGGTGGAATTTCAACAGTGGTCCGACAGTGAGGACAGACTCGACGCACCATACGCTGGGCAATCACTCCGATAAGAGCGGAGGATGAGTAAAACGGTTCTATCCCGAGATGGACTAATCTGGGAAATGCGTTGACAGCATCATTCACGTGTATCGATGAAAGAACGAGATGCCCTGTGAGAGCGGCCTGCACGCCGGTATTCGCTGTTTCTTCATCTCGCATCTCTCCAACGAGAATTATATCAGGATCAAGACGCATCATTGCTCTCAGTCCGCAGGCAAATGTTATTCCGGCTTTCGTATTCACCTGAATCTGGTTAATGTCATCGAAATAATATTCGATAGGATCTTCTATCGTCACTATATTTCTTTGTTTACGATCGAGTTCATTAATGGATGCGTAGAGAGTGGTTGTCTTACCCGAACCGGTAGGTCCGGCTGACAGTATCAGTCCGTAGGGAGTTGCGAGCATCCTCTTATATTTCTGCAGATCATCTTCAAGAAAGCCAAGTTGACCGAGTTCAAGTAAGGAACGTGATTTATCCAAAATACGAAGGACGACCATTTCGCCATATGCGCTGTCTATGGTAGCCACTCGTATATCGATCTCCCTATCATCGACGGTATAGGAAATCTGGCCGTCCTGCGGTTGGCGTTGTTCGGCAATATTCATACCGGCAAGGATTTTAATCCTCGAAACAAGAGCCGGATGAACTTCCATCGGAAGAGACATGAACTCGTGGAGAATACCGTCGATCCTGTATCTGATTCGCAATCCGTCTTTTTGTGGCTCGAAATGAATGTCGGAAGCCCTACCTTTTACTGCCTGATTAATAAACAATTCCACCGTTCGAATAATGGGAGTATTCTTTGCAGTATCAATGGAAAGAATTGGTTCAAAGCTTCTACCAACCTCATATGACGGAACCAGTCGTTTTACTTCCTGTTCTATTTCACCTTTTGCCTGATAATTAAGATCGATAGCTTCACGGATGTCGCCTGATATACCGATTGCCGGTTGAATCTGCATCCCGGTGTGCGCGGTCAGGTCATTGATTGCCTGGGTATCCTCTGGATCGGCCATCACCATAATAAGAGATTCGTCAACTATATCAAGAGGAACTGCGTTATACTTTCTCGCCATCCATTCTGATACACGGCTGAGGATCTGAGGTTGAAGAGTATGCCTTTTCAGGTCTATAAACGGTACGTTTATCTGGACACTGAGTATAGCGGTAAGGTCTTCAGGAGTAATGAACCTCTGTTCTACCAGTATCTCCCCCAGTTTTCTTCCCTGAGTTTGCTGGATATCAAGTGCAGACTCGAGTTGCCGTCGAGTTATCTGGTTTGCTTCAATCAGCAGTTCACCAAGGCTCTTACCGGTATCTTGCGAGGCGTTAATTTCATGTGCAGTTTTTATATTTTTATTTTCTGTATTCAATTTGTCTACCCTACAGTATTTATGTCTGCTAAATTTATTCTAATATGGAAATTTTTATAGCGATTTTATAAATATCTTCAGCTATTTTCGAAAGCGGTGCATTGAGTATCACAGGGGTATTCTTTGCTTCAGCCTCGGCACACTCGCTATCACAATAATGTACAAATCCAAGAACCGGCAGACTACCAGTGGAGGATACAGTATGGTTGTTCGCATTACCAGATCGATCTACCAGTATCAGCTTAATTTTTTCACTATCCACACCAAACCTGGATAATCTTGTTACCGATGTGTCTATTCGTTCAAGTGATTCCCTGGCAGCACCTGCTACCAAGACAACGGTGTCTGCTGCTGTAAGAGCAGCTATCGCATGGTCGGATGGAGATGCAGGTACATCCACAATGACGAAGTCCGATAAATTACCTGTTTCCTGGAGTAATTTATCCACATTCTCCCTGGTCATGCTACCATACTCTTCTGGGAATACATCTGCCCAGAGTAACTTGACGCCTGATGGATGGTCTACCGTTAATTCTTTTATAATACTGGGACTTATCACTCCGCCCGTTCCTTTAAATAATCCTGCGATAGATTGCTTGATGGTCAATCCCATCATATCAGCCAGGATACTGAATGATGGGCTCAGGTCGACAAGGAGTGTTGAATAACCTTTGTCTGTTAAGGCTACGGAAACATTTGTCGTAATAGTGCTGGTTCCCACACCTCCTCGTGCTCCTATTAATGTGATGATTTTTCCCTGTCGCTGCTTAACAACCTCAGTTTTTTCGTTTATAAGTTTGTTTACCGTATCGGTAAGTTCCTGTCTGTCTACCGGCTTGATGAGATAAGCATCGGCGCCCATTTTCAGACCGGTATCTCGGTCGGTCTCCTGGGCTTTCCCGGAAAGCATTACGATAGATATTTTAGCCGTATTGGATCCTTCGCGAAGTCTCCTGCACACTTCAAAGCCATCGATGCCGGGAAGCATTATATCCAGTATGACAAGATCCGGAGATTGCTGAGTTGCCATCTGTAATCCCAAAATACCGTTAGAAGCAGTAATAACCTCATATCCTTGGGGAGTAAGCATATATTTAATTAATCTCTGGCCTGCAGGATCATCATCAACAACAAGGACTTTGGGCACAGTAACCTCCCGGATGGCGTATTATGAACCTTTTCTTATAGAATATATTATTCTCCAAGTAATTCTGCAACCTTCGCGGGTAATTCTCTTGTGTTTATAGGTTTAGACATATAAGCGGTACAACCGGCATCGATATACTTATCTTCATCGCCTTTCATGGCATAAGCGGTCAATGCAAGTATAGGTATTTCTGCAAAATCAGGATGTTCTCTAATCTGTTTTATAGCGTCTATCCCGCTTATCTTTGGTAATTGCATATCCATCAAGATAATATCCGGTTTTTCGTTGAAAGTTGTATTTACTGCCTCTTCGCCATCGATAGCGCATATCAACTCATAACCGTGCGGCTTTAATGTCATCAAAGTCAGCTTCATGTTTTTGGGGTCATCTTCTACAATAAGTACTTTTTTCGACATATTATCTTCTCCAGTTATATCCGAGTTATAATGCTCCAGACTTTATCAGCTTCTTTATGGTTGAAAGAAAATCTTTGCGGTTAAAAGAACTCTTTTTAACCACTCCTTCGGTTTGACGTCTCAGGTAGCTTAATTCATCATTTGAGAGATCTTTAGATGTCAAAACGATAATAGGAACATCCTTAGCTTCTTCAGTTTCACGAAGTATCTCGATCACCTCAAATCCCGAAAGATCCGGCATCATCAGGTCGAGTACTACCAATGATGGCTTTTCTCGACGAATTATTTCTAGACCTTCTTTACCGCCATGGGCTGAAAGTGCCGTGATACCTTCTGTTTCTAATATGGATGAAACAAGATGTATATCAACAGGATTATCATCGACAACCAGCACTCTGTCGTGTTGTTTTAAACCAATTTCGGCGATGCGTTTCTGAAATCTCTTTTTATTTATCGGTTTATTAAAGTAATCAATTGCTCCAAGACTGAAAGCCATCTCTCTTTCTTCACCGAATGAAGTAATAACTACAGGTATTTTACTTGTTTTTACCTTTGATTTCAGCTCGTTCAGTACATACCAGCCGTCCTTATCCGGCATCAGGATATCCAGGATGATTATATTCGGAAGCAATGTATCTGCCTGCTTAACTCCTTCATCGGCATTTGAAGCTTCAGCGATCGAGTATCCTTCCTCCGTTAGCCATGCGGAGAATAATCTCCTGGTTACAGGATCATCATCTATAATCAGCACCATTTCTTTTTTTCGGCGGCTCGATGGTCGTTGACCTGCTTTTTCGGTCATGATTTCTTCAGGTGATTCAGATACCGCATCTACTGGTCGTGAAAAAGGAATGGTAAAGAAAAAAGTACTTCCCTTACCATATTCGCTCTCCACCCGAATTTTTCCGCCCATAGCAGCCAGAAACTGCCTTGTCAGTGTAAGACCCAGGCCAGTACCCTTCGGAGTTTCGTCCTCGATTGTCTCCACCTGAGTAAATACCTCGAATATCTTTTCCTGATCTACCTTTTTTATTCCGATTCCATTATCTTTAACGCCTATCAGACACATGCCGTCTTCCGTCACCGCTGTCACATCCAGTTTACCGCCCTGGTGTGTAAACTTGGTAGCATTGCTGAGTAAATTAAGCAGCACCTGTCTTAACCTGCTTTTATCAGCGTAGATCCGCCCGATACCTTCTTCAACGCTTATATTCACCGTATGCTTTTTCTGATCCAGTAATGACTTGACCGTCTGAACCGCTTCATTTACTACATCTGACACATCCAGTTCAACCGGTCTGAATTCCATCTTACCGACTTCTACCTTGGATAGATCAAGAACATCATTAATCAGTTCAAGGAGATGTTGTCCACTATTGAGGATGTCATTCAGGCATTCTCGCTGTTCATCATTGATATCACCCGTAATGCCGTCCAGCATTAATTCGGAAAATCCTATTACTGCGTTTAATGGTGTGCGAAGTTCATGTGACATACTTGCCAGAAATTCGGACTTCATCTGGTTGGCGCGTTCTATCTCTCTATTTTTACCAACCAGCTCCTGCTGCTGCTGTATTAACTGCTCAGCCTGGATATGCAGTTTCTCATTCTGCTTATCGAGCTGTTTATTCGTCTTCTGTATTTGCTCTTCAATTCGTTTTTGTTCAGTG
>MGML01000194.1:4798-6902 GCA_001796415.1 Chloroflexi bacterium RBG_13_46_14 | reverse complement strand
ATATGCAAATATCCTGGAGTGGTACAGGCTTGAAGAAGGATTCAGAAGAGAAGTCCTGACCGATACAGGCATGGAAGAAATATATTACAGTAACCTGATCGGAATGACTGGAAACTTAAAAGACGGAACCGTATTATCGAAGGTATTCCAGACATCGCTGGATATGACGAATTTACAGATTATTCTCCGTGCTGTAGTCAACGAATCCGGTTCAAGCGTATCAGGACAGACGATAAGCGGTGGTTACCTGCTGAGTGATGAATTAATTCGGGATCTATTAGCCGTTAAACTCCAGGATATTCCAGCCAGGCTGGATTATCCCTTATACCGGACCGCGACCGAGGAAATAATTACAGGTTATGAAAAAGACGGCGACATTTCGATTATCAATGAATCGATAGAGAAATTGAAATTTACCATCATACAGGAAATCATTTCACCGAAGATAATGTCTCCTGCCGTGGTAATCTGGTACGTAATATTAAAGGAAATCGAAGTACGTAACGTTAGGCTGATTCTAAAGGCAGTGATGGATAATATTCAGATTGAGGAAATCCGGGATTACCTGGTATTAGTATAATGACGAGTGAAAGACAATCTGGTATAGCCGTTGTTGGCGGATCGAATCTTACGACCTTGCTTAGACTGGCAGGTGTAGGAAACTATTACACGATTGAGGATGATGCTTCTCTCGAAACCAGTGTAAGGGATGTAATGTCCGACCTGATAAATGATCATGTCGTAAGCATAATTGCCATACAGTCCGATTACGCGGTCCACGTTAGGGACATGATCGACCGAGTAGTCGAAGATAAACGTCTGACACCTGTAATAATAGAGGTGCCATCTGGCAGCGGTGCGGTTGAGGAAAACGCCGCAACCTATTACAGGGCGTTCGTCAGGAAGTTTGTAGGATTTGATATAGAAATTTAGGTGTGTTCAAGGAGGAATCCTGATTATGGGTGAGATATGGAGAATTTCAGGTCCCGTTATTATCGCTAAAAATATGAGAGGGACACAGGTATATGAGGTTGTGGAAATAGGGAATGAGGGACTTATCGGCGAAATAATCGGTCTTGAAGGCGACAGAGCGATTATACAGGCACATGAAGAGACCCAGGGACTTACACTCGGAGAAAAGGTGAGAGGGACCGGCTCTATCCTGACGGTCGACCTTGGACCTGGTATTGTCGGCTCAATTTATGACGGAATTCAGAAATCTCTTACAGTGTTAATGGAACAAAGCTCTTTTCTAAAACGCGGTGCCAAGGCATCGGCAATTCCTCTGGATAAAAAATGGGATTTTACCCCTACAGTGAAGGCAGGAGATGTTGTCAGCGAAGGCGATATTATCGGTACTGTCCCCGAGACTTTCCTGATCGAACACAAGATCATGATACCGTCTGGAATGGGGGGCACAGTAAAAGATATACGAAAAGGTGAATTTACTGTACAGGAAACGATAATAAGGCTTGAATCCGATGGTGAACTGATAGAACTCCCAATGATGCAGAAATGGCCGGTAAGAAAACCTCGCGTATATAAACAAAGATTCAAGGCTTCACAGCTTCTTGTCACGGGGATGAGAATTCTTGATTATATGTTCCCGCTGGCACTTGGTGGAAAAGCCGCCATCCCGGGAGGTTTTGGCACGGGAAAGACGGTCTCGCTCCAGCAGCTTGCCAGATGGGCACAGACTCACCTTAATATTTATGTCGGCTGTGGTGAACGGGGAAACGAAATGGCTGACGTGCTTTACAGCTTCAGGCAGCTCGAAGATCCAACAACAGGCAGGCTTCTCCAGGAAAAAGAAGTATTCATTGCAAATACTTCGAATATGCCGGTAGTCGCCCGTGAAGCCAGCGTATTTGTAGGTATCACGATGGCTGAATACTACCGCGATATGGGTTACGACATTCTCCTGGTAGCAGATTCCACTTCAAGGTGGGCAGAGGCTATGAGAGAGATAGGCGGACGTCTCGAAGAAATGCCCGGTGAAGAAGGATACCCCGCATATCTTGGGTCGCGGATTTCTTCTTTCTATGAAAGAGCCGGTCTTGTTGAGTGTCTTGGCAGTCCGAACAGGCGAGGTTCGGTAACCGTG
>MGML01000194.1:0-4777 GCA_001796415.1 Chloroflexi bacterium RBG_13_46_14 | reverse complement strand
GGCGCTGACTTCTCCGAACCGGTTACTCAAAACACACTGAGAATTGTTGATGCTCTTTATTCACTCGATGCTTCACTGGCTAACAGGAGACATTTTCCTGCTATCAACTGGCTTTCCAGCTACAGCCTGTATGCGGAAGCGGTAGAAGGCTGGTGGTCTGAAATCAGTCCGGATTGGGCGATTACAAGATCGACAACTTTGAGGATACTCCAGCAGGAATCCGAACTTGAAGAGATCGTCAGGCTGGTCGGTCCTGAAGCGTTACCGGATGGCGACAAACTCTTAATGGCAGTAGCCAGAATGATACGTGAAGATTTCCTGGCTCAGAATGCCTATCATCCAATAGACACGTATTGCGTACCAGCCAGAGCCCATCAAATGCTTAAAACTATCATCAGGTACTACGAACTTGCCCAGGAATCACTGAACAGTGGAACCGATGTGAATGAGTTACGTTCATCGCCGATTATAACACGGATTTCCCGATTGAAAGATATACCGAATGAAGAATTTGAGGGCAGGGTAAAAGAACTCTTATCAGATATGGAATCCAGCCTCATAGCCGGAAACGGAGGTGCATAATGACAGATTTTCCTTTATATATAAAAGAAACCAGGTCATTTCAAAAAGCAAAAGGCTCATTATTGATAGCTGATTATATACCCGGTATTCAGTATGGCGAGATAGTGGATGTTGAACTTGCTTCCGGAGAAATAAAACGAGGTGAAGCTATCGATATCAGCGAAGAGTCGACTATCGTGCAGGTATTCGGAGGAGTCAGCGAAGTCGACCTTGCCGGAAGTAAACTGAGATGCCGCGGTGAAACCTTGAAACTGCCTGTGTCACCGGATATTCTCGGCAGAATGTTCGATGGTATGGGCAATCCGATGGACGGAGGACCTGAAATTATCCCTGAAGCATACATGGATATTAACGGTGAACCCATAAATCCGGCAAAAAGAGAACCTCCCGCCGAGTTTATCGAGACGGGCATTTCATCTATCGATGGACTGAACGCACTTGTCAGAGGACAGAAACTGCCCATTTTCAGCGGTTCCGGTATGCCGCATAACAGGATCGTTGCCCAGATTATCAGGCAGGCTGCCGTAAAAGGTCATGACGAAGGATTCGCTATCGTTTTCGGGGCGATCGGCGTTAGTTATGACGACGCAGCCTTTTTTATCCAGAACCTGGAAAAGACAGGGGCGAGAGAGAGGACAGTCGCTTTTATCAATACGGCTTCCGACCCTGTGATCGAACGAATGTCGACGCCGAAGCTGGCTCTTACCGCTGCGGAATACCTGGCATTTCACTTGAATATGCACGTACTGGTCATACTGAGTGATATGACGAATTACTGTGAAGCCTTGAGAGAACTCTCAGCAATGAGAGAAGAAATACCTTCACGAAGAGGGTACCCCGGCTACATGTATACCGATCTCGCTTCTCTTTATGAGCGAGCCGGAAGAATACAAGACCAGGAAGGTTCGGTTACCATCATGCCTATTCTCACTATGCCAGATGATGATATCACTCACCCGATTCCTGACCTTACCGGCTATATCACCGAAGGGCAGATTGTTGTATCGAGGAATCTTGAAAGGAATGGTGTCTATCCGCCGATTGATGTGTTTCTCTCACTCTCGCGAATGATGAAAGAGGGCATCGGGCCTGGAAAAACGCGCGAAGACCATAACAACGTCTTCATGCAGTTGTATTCCGCTTACGCCGAGGGCTGTGATCTCAGGGAAATTTCCACTATCGTCGGAACTGACGCTCTTTCTGATCGTGACAGGATATATCTGGAAATCGCCGACCGGTTTGAGAACGAGTTCATCTCCCAGGGTGAAAACGAGAAAAGAACGATCGAGGAAACTCTTGATATCGGATGGAGATTGTTCTCAGCCCTGCCGGAAGAAGACCTTAAGCTCGTCAGCCAGGATTTGATCAAGAAATATCTTCCGAAATACAGGGAGAATGCAGGAAACCGATAGATGCCTCAGCAGAGTACTAGAAGACTTACAAAAATAGAGTTGATCCGGCTTCGTAAGCGTCTTACGCTTGCTTCAAAAATACGCAGGATACTCAAGGACAGACTTTCCATACTGGTGATGGAATTTCTCGGGATAGCCAGGGAAACGGTTGATGCTAAACAGAGTATGCTGGATGATTTTTATGCCGCCTATAGATCATTATCTATAACGGCCGGTTATCACGGCTTTATAGCTCTCGGTAAAGAACTGGCCGGAGCAGAAAGAGAACTGGAGATAATATCCGGTTCGCGAAATATTGCCGGAGCGCGAGTGCCTATACTGGAAATGAAAGACTCCGGGAAGAAAGTCGGATACAGCCAGGCAGATACTTCAGCTTATCTGGATAGGACATCCCAGCTTGCAGAGAAGTGCCTGGAGGCTATAATCAATCTTGCTGAGTTACAGACTACTATGGAAATCCTCGGAAAAGAGATCAACCGTACCAAGAGAATTGTGAACGCTCTGGAATACAAAGTAATTCCTAACCTGGAAGAGACTATCAGATTTCTAAAAATGAAATTCGAAGAAAGAGATCGAGAAGAGAAATCCAGGCTTAAACGGGTCAAGGTAATTCTGGAGCAAAAAAAAGCAAATGCTTGATAACAGTCGATATGACAGGCTGCTTCAGGAATCGGTAAAAAACGAGCTGCGAGTTTTAAACTCGCAGCTTCCATCCACCCAGAAATCACTTGATGTGCTATTGAACGAAGAAACACCTTCGATTACACTCAGTGATGGCGGTCTTCATCTGTTTAAGAAAAAAGAGTTGAAATACCTGAGTGATATTACTGATTCAAGCTTGTGGAATAATTTACTCTTACCGGTTATAATAGAAATTAATCCCGGTGAGGATGAATATACTATACTCTGCCGTGGTGAAGTAGAAGAGAAGGTCTTTTCAACAATCCTCGGCATGCCGGTAACGACAAGGCATCACAGGATTGTGATATATAAATCTCAACTGGCAGTAATTAGAAAAATCCTTAAAACGACAACTCAATATCTGTTTTCACCTAAAATACTCCCGTAACACACCTGAACCTAATAATCCTTGAATAAGGGCGGGGTGATGCATTATATTATTAGTGTTGTGCCCCTGTAGCTCAGGTGGATAGAGCACCAGCCTCCGGAGCTGGGTGCGGGCGTTCGAGTCGCCCCAGGGGTATTTTTTATATACCTAAAAACAAAATCACAGGGAAACTATTTCTCGGAACAGGAGGACAGGTTGATTCAAACAGCGGAACTCTTTGAGATACGATGGCACGGCAGGGGAGGTCAGGGCGCCGTAACGTCTGCCGAATTGCTTGCCAGAGCAGCCATTGCTGAAGGTAAGTATGCCCAGGCATTTCCCAGTTTCGGCCCGGAAAGAAGAGGAGCACCGGTTCTCGCCTTTGACAGGATCAGCAGGAATGAGCCAATAAGAGTTAGAGCTGAGATTCTCGAGCCGGATGCTATCGTTGTTCTCGATTCCGGTCTTGTTTCTATAGTAAACGTAACGTCAGGTCTAAAGAATGGGGGAACTATCGTTCTCAATACAAAGCGTACACTTGCCGACGTCGCCGCTGAATTCGACAGCAAGTGGCGAATTGCGGTTGTCGATGCAACTCACATCGCCCAGGAACTACTGGGAGTTAATATTGTCAATACTACTATGATCGGTGCTTTGTTGAAGGCGACAGGCGTGGTCGATATCGAGTCGCTTACCGAACCACTTAATGTCCGGTTCGGACGACTTGCCGAAAGAAATATCAATGCGATGAAAAAAGCATTCGAAGATACCCAGATAAAGGAGTAAAGCAAATTGGCATTCAAAAACGAAACTGAAGTTACCTGGAAAGACCTGGAAATCGGTTCCATAGTAACCGAACCCGGAAGTGCTGAGCAATACGCTACCGGCGGCTGGCGTTCACAGAAACCGGTTTCCGATTACTCCAAGTGTATAAAGTGCGGGATGTGTTATATATTCTGTCCTGAAGGCTGCATAGAACAGCAGGAAGACGGCCTGTTCGTAGCCAATCTGTTTTACTGCAAAGGATGCGGCATCTGTGCGCAGGAATGTCCTAAAGATGTAATCAGCATGGTGGAGGAGGAAAGCTAATGGCAAAAAGAGTTGGAATGGAAGTTTCCCTTGCTATAGGCGAAGCTGCTAAACTCGCTGATGTCGATGTTGTCGCCGCTTATCCGATCACTCCACAGACTCATATAGTCGAACATCTTGCCGAACTGGTAGCGGATGGTGAACTTGACGCTTCTTATATACCGGTTGAGTCGGAACACTCTGCAATGAGTGCCTGTCTCGGTTCTTCGGCAGTCGGAGCCAGGACGTTTACGGCTACCGCCGGACAGGGTCTTGAACTGATGCACGAGGTGTTATACTGCGCGGCATCGATGCAACTCCCCATAGTCATGACGGTAGCCAACCGGGCTCTCTCCGCCCCTTTAAGCGTCTGGGGAGACCATTCGGACGCTATGGCGGTCCGAGACACCGGATGGATACAGATATTTTGCGAAAACGGTCAGGAAGTATTCGATAACGTTCTATGCGCATTCAGGATAGGCGAGGACAAACGGGTTCTTCTGCCGGTGATGGTTCACCTCGATGGATTTCACCTGTCCCATATGATAGAGCCTATACTTATCGAAGAAAAAGCGGATGTTGATAAATTCCTTCCACCTTATTATTATCCTCTTCCCCTTGACCCTGATAAACCTGTATCGATGGGTACCTTCGCTCCTCCGATTAT
>MGML01000193.1:4800-5001 GCA_001796415.1 Chloroflexi bacterium RBG_13_46_14 | reverse complement strand
GGTAAACCCATGTCCAGGCTGGGGATGGTTGTTGATAGAGACGAGTTCGAAAAGATGAAAGACGAGTATTACGGGTATCGCGGCTGGGATATCGAGAGTGGCTACCAGACAAAAGAGAAACTTCATGAACTGGACCTCGATGACGTGGCTGCCGACCTGGAAAAGAGGGGACTTGTAAAGTAATTACTAAATGGAGGTAAA
>MGML01000193.1:4464-4767 GCA_001796415.1 Chloroflexi bacterium RBG_13_46_14 | reverse complement strand
CATGGTTTAACCCGAGAGAAGTGGAATACCGCCTTCCGGACGACTGGCAGGTGACGGTACACAATATTGCCGGTTACGATAAGCCTTCGTTAACACCGGAGCAAATTCGAAAAGCGGTGGTTTCGCCCACAGGTATGCCGCCGCTGCGGGAATATGCTAAGGGTAAAAAAGAGGTCGTGATTTTGTTCGATGACCTTACCCGCAGCACGCGTGTTTATGAAATTGTTCCATATATACTTGAAGAACTGGCTGAAGCCGGAATAAGGGACGACCAGATACGCTTTATAGCTGCTATTGCCAATC
>MGML01000193.1:4185-4272 GCA_001796415.1 Chloroflexi bacterium RBG_13_46_14 | reverse complement strand
CAAAAATGGTCGGGCTGGACATGATAGTAGACTGTCTGGTTAATGTCTGGGGAGAAACGGCGGCTATCTATGCCGGCGCTTTGGAAC
>MGML01000193.1:2651-4028 GCA_001796415.1 Chloroflexi bacterium RBG_13_46_14 | reverse complement strand
CGTGGTAATTATCACCAATTCGCCGTCTGGCCAGGATATACATCACCTGTTCGACAGCTTTGGAAAGACGATAAGTGGCGCCCTGGGACGCCCGATGGGATTGCCGCCGCATGTGGGAAAACTTATCATCTACACCGAGTTCCCCGAACTTAGAATCCTTGACAGATATATCGATAAGGATAGGGTCTTGTTGATGAGTGACTGGGAACAGGTGATCGGGTTGCTGGAGAAAACGCACGGATCAGGTACTAAAGTAGCGGTCTATCCCAGCGCGGATATCCAGTATTACGGATAATATTATAATGTCATCGTGATACTGCTTTCCTTTGTAAAGGAGTAACCGTGACACTGAAAGATGAGACCACTCGGTATTATGATGCTATATCAATGGATTATGATAAATCCGCCGGATATACAAATCCAGAAGCTGAAGAACTTCGTAAACCGATCAAAGAACGTTTCCAGGAGATTGTACGTGGAAAGGATGTCCTGGAAATTGCCTGCGGTACCGGATATTGGACGCAGGTAATAGCAGTAACTGCGGAATCGGTCTTAGCCACCGATATCAATCCTTCCATGGTATCGATAGCTGCTGAAAAGTGCGCGAAGCTAAGTAATGTCAGTTTCCTGGTTGCCGATGCCTATTCTCTAGAGGGTGTCCCTGAGGGATTCGACGCTGCTTTCGCCCACTGGTGGTGGTCGCATATTCCAAAGAACCTGATAACATCTTTCCTGAATGTTCTTCACAGCAAGCTTAACCCCGGCTCCATTGTCTTTTTCAGAGATCACCTGGTTTATTCTGGTTTTAAAAAAAGCGACGACGTTGAGGGAACCAGGATGGAAAACAGGCAATTACCGGATGGAAGTGCCTTTAATGTTGTGAAGAATTATCCTTCGAAGGAAGAAATATTATCTGCTTTGAGTGGAATAGCCTACGATGTCCAGTACCTCGAGTTTCCTGGAGAAAATTCCTGGGACGTAATATACAGAACGAGATAAACCAGCCTGTTACCTAGAAAACAGGCTCGACATAATTCTCTCTCGCCTGGTTCAGTTGTTCGATGAACTCGTTTTCCATGGAGGGTGAAATCAGCACACTGAGACCGTTCCGGCGTTCAATCTCGACCTGGAATTTTAAGGAAGTACCGAGACGATATCCCCAGTATACAATAGCCATATCCTTTGTAGCCTGCCTGACTTTAACAATGTCGCGAAAAGGAATGGTGATCGAAAAAGGTCCTCCGAGAACTATCTTCAGCCTGTCTTCATAAACAAGGAATCTTTTCGGCAGTATGCACCAGAAAAGCAAGGCGTCAAAAACCGTTATGCCAAACATGATCGCAGCTCCCAGGATGTCCTGGGTCAGGAGAACAATTG
>MGML01000193.1:0-2220 GCA_001796415.1 Chloroflexi bacterium RBG_13_46_14 | reverse complement strand
GCCCAGGCTTTATCAAGGACATATTTCATAAGTTCCTTGTGTATAGCCATTGCTTCGTTCTGGCCTACATTCACCAAGGCACTCTGTAACTCTTCGTATTTTTCACCGATATAGGGATCGGTAATATCAGTAGCATTAGCCCAACCTGGACCCCAGATATTGGTTAACTGGAGTGCAGTGCTAAGACCGGCCATGCTACACCAGAACATCTGGTAATCACCATACCATTTCTTACCTTGATACAAAGATGTATGAACTCCGTTTTCAAGCACTTCTATATTGAGGTCGACTCCTATTTTGGCATACATGTCCTTGAGCACAGAGAGATAATCGACCTGTGTAGTCGTGCAGCCTACCTTGATTTTAAAACCATCCGGATATCCAGCGTCGATTAAAAGTTGCCTGGCTTTTTCAGGATTATAAGTATAGAGTTCCTGTATTGAAGGCGGTGCTTCATCCAGAGAGAGGAACATCGCGGCATAAGCTGAATTATAAGTTACCGGCCAGGTGTTTATCTCGGCATCTCCTCCGAAGAGACCATCAACCAGGGATTCCCAGTCTATTGCCATCATCATTGCCCGGCGTGTATTAATATCATTAAATGGCGGATTCTTCATATCAAAATGAGTATTAAACCCTCCATCGAAGATACTCTTGGAGTACTTCAAAACACCATCAGTCTGATCCATAAACAGGGGGAATGTCTCCCATGTACCTGCCCCGGTATCAGTACGTCCTGTGCGGAAAGCAGCTTCCATGGTAGAAGCATCGGGTATAATCAGGTATAGTACCCTTTCAAGATAGGGAAGTTTATTACCCTCACCTGGTCCAACCGGATCTGTCCTCCAGTAGTTAGGATTTTTTTTCATTGTAATGGTAGCACCTGGTACATAGTCAGTTAGTATAAACGGTCCTGTTCCTACAGACTTGTCCCATTCACGCATGTGTCCGTATGCATTAATCGGTTCAGGTGGAATTATACTTGCGAAATCCGCAAATCGCATAAGGGCAGCTGGCCCGTAGTTTGGATCTATCTCGATAACAACCGTATATTTGTCAAGGGCATAAATCTCTGCACTTGGCAGTCCTGGTTGCCGGCTGAGATAGGACCTTTCATCATCTCTCAAAAGAGTAAGTGCAAATACTACATCATCAGCAGTTACTTCTCGGCCATTGACCATCCGGCTTGCCTCGGTATTGGGATTGTATCCCCAGTGGATACCTTCTCGTATGTTCCAGACGAATTTGCCTGGTTCGGAAAAATCCCAGCTTTCTGCGATTGCCCCTGTCTTGAATTCCCAGACATCATTACCTCCTATATTCCAGGCTACCTCTCCGGTACCAGCTGGACCTCTACTCCAATCGCCTGTCCAAAGCTCTTCGTTGGTGAGATGAATAGTGGTAACAGGGAATGCATGGAAGCCGTATAATTCATCAAAAGCGTTAATATCCATTCCATAGGCTCTGGTGAGAGTACCACCGGACTTCGGTATATCCGAATCTGTTTTCGCTTCTTCTTTAACCTCTTCCTTCTCTTCTTCTCCACCTATAGTTACTTTCTGTCCGGTGTCTTCTTGCGTAACTGTTCCTCCGGTACTCTCAGTACCACATGATGCTATTACCAGTGAGAGTACTATAAGACAACTCATGAATAACCAGACTAGTTTCTTATAATCGATTTTCATTGAACATCTCCGTTAGTTTACTTTTATTTCTTCGTGAACATGGTGTGTAGCCCCTTAGTGAGGAGATTACATACAGGTGTATTATAACAATATTTCACCTCCTTTCGCGTGTGATCCTACTGCTAAACACGATTACTCCAGAAGTTATGCATATGAGAGGGGTATAAATGTATTTTGAACCGATATGAGCTGTGACTATTTAATTCCGTGGTTTCCCTGGCAGGGCTGATCCAAGTCCGTTTATTTCGATATACTTCGATATCGGGTAATTTACTTACACGGTCAAAGTCGAAATCACAATGCTTATTTTTAGAGGGTTAGATTAATTGGAAACGATTGCCTTTGACTACGACAGTTACTTTTGCAGCTCTTTAACCAGCTCCTCCTTCGAAAGGACGTAAATGAAAAGTACTCAATCCTGAGATAAAATAGTTTAATAAAAAAATTTGCTATTGTCAATGAATCTGAGTTTGAATGTTGATGTTCTACGATTTTGTCACCGGTTAACTGTTCAGGGAAAATGTCACCATGGAAG
>MGML01000192.1:3666-6695 GCA_001796415.1 Chloroflexi bacterium RBG_13_46_14 | reverse complement strand
TATCGTCGAGACGTACCAGACCGCTGAATATCTGAGTTACATACTGATGCGACGTGGAATCACCGGATATTGCCGGATCAAGTGTATGAGGATCTATGCCGTAAAGATTCAGGGCATCATTGTTCCCGGGGGATTCTATTTTACTCTGTGAATTTGTGCAGGCTCCCAGCGATAAGGAAAGAATGAAGATTATGGTGAGAATAAAAAGGGATATTCGAGTAACTATTCGCATAATCTATGTATCCTGATCAGATTTGTACCAAAAAATAATCGCGCTATTTTCTATTTAATGATTGATGGAGTAGCGAACATAGACGTATTTTATTTCCTTATTATCAAAACCAGGTAACTACCTTCCCGGATTTCCATCTCTCAGAATATAGTAGTCAAGGGTTTTCTTAAGGGCGAAAGCGCCTCGTTCCAGCGAGATAAAGGCAGGGATACCACCTTCCTGGAGTTCCTTCATCACTTTTCCGGCCTGTTCCACATCTCCAGGTGAGAATGCCCAGGCGAGGACAGCAATCACCGGCTTCTCTGTATTTTGCTTGATATCGATTAGTAATTTTGGAAAACTCTCTCCAGGAGGACCTCCGGGTCCCATTCCAGCAGCTATGAGGAGTGCCAGGTTATCGATATTTTCATCGCGAGCCAGTATCTCGATGATACGTTTAATCTCTCTGCGGTTCTGGTTTCCCGTATCCACGGGATTACGGTAACCTCCACCGATAAGGGTGAAAAACGACGCCAATTCTTCGTATGAATTTTCCGTAAGAGTCGGAACTCTCAGTCCTGCTTCACCGAAAGCATCGGAGATAGCTACCGACTGGCCTCCCGAAACACCGGTAATACCCACTCGATTACCGCGTACCGGCGGCAGGAAATACACTGCCTTAAGGGTATCGATAAGTTCATCCAGGCTCGATACCTTTACTGCTCCGCACTGGGTAACTGCTGAATCCCAGATTGCATAGGAAACAGCGAGAGATCCGGTATGAGAAGCTATAGCCCTGTCTCCTTCTTCGGTTCGACCGCCCTTCCAGATAACGACAGGTTTTTTTGCGGCAATATCCTTGAGTACTTTAAGAAACCTTTTGCCGTCTTTTACTCCTTCGATGTACATTCCGATAACTTTTATCCCCGGGTCGTTACCGAAAAACTCGAGGTAATCGGGTGAATCAAGGACTATTCCGTTCCCGAAACTGACTGTCTTGTTGACTGCCAGTCCCTGGAGAGAAGCCTGTCTGTTAAAGGTAACGGCATGGGTTCCACTCTGTGAAATAAACCCAACAGCTCCTGCGACAACAGCCTCCTGGAAAGCTGCTCCCTGTCCGACTCCGATGCTGGGATTAAAGATTCCCATACAGTTAGGCCCGACAATATGAAAATTACTCTTTTCGGCAATTTCGATCATTCTTTTTTCAAGGTTAAGGCCTTCTTCAGTATCGGTTTCCGAAAAACCAGCCGTGAAGAAATGGGCTGCCGCTACGTCTTTTCGTATCAGGTCGACAAGGATTCTCGGTGCTATTGCCCTGGGCACGGCTACTATTGCCAGGTCGACCGGTTCAGGTATGTCCATCAAACTCGTGTAATTCTCTATTCCAAGGGCTTTAATGCCCTCGATCTCTTCCGGCGCTACCTGTACCGAGTATAGTTTACCCTTGAAGTTCGAGTGAGAACGCAGCCACATGTAATTGGTTTCTTTTTTATCGCCGATGATCGCGATGCATTTCGGGCTAAAAGCCCTCTCGAGTTTTTTATGGTCAGCTTTCAATGTTATCTCCAGTTCATTATTTCTGGCAGTCTATTTCTATATACCGGCTGATATTTTCCGCACTTTTCAGATAGCTTCAGCCAATCCCTGCCTTTTCAGAATCAGGCTCTTCAATTTACATATCTCGTCGTTCGTTTGTTAGCCCCAGTTCGGATCAGAACAATCCTTCCCGTTTCAGGCTTTTAAAGTTATTATCACCCGTTATTACATGGTCAAGGACCTCGATACCCAGAATATCTCCGGCGTCGGCAAGTCTCCTGGTGAGTTTTATATCGTCTTCAGAGGGTTCAGGTTCTCCTGAAGGATGATTATGGACGAAGATACACAGGATACAATTATTCAAATGCATTCCCATTCACAATTTTAGTTAAATCATAGCACATGACCTAAACGGAGTGAAATATCAGATTGGGATATTCTAGCAATCACACTACAAATAAACCGCTTTTTCAATTCTTTCAATATTTGTATACAAAAAGGAAGGGAGCCCCCAAAGAGACTCCCTTTGTTATATATTTTAGTGAATTACCTTGTGCCAAGAGTACAGGGCGTCTTGTGATTTATCATTACTATATGAAACGTCATATATAATTGCGCATAATTAAAACCTCAGAATGAGCGTAACTCTACAAAAATCCATGCTCAAACTCTAATGCGCAGATATTATTGGCGTTGTATATAGAACAGCTTTAGTGCTCCTTTTCTTTTCTATTTTACGGGCAGGACTCCACCTTAACAACCTGTCCAGTTTCCCAAGGCCACCTCAATTCTCCAAGAAAATTGAGAATCTAGAATATGCAGTAGCACTTCACTTCATGTATTATAATTTCACAAGACCACATAAGAGCCTTGCTAATCCATATCCAAGAACACCTGCAATGGCTTCTGGTATTATTCATCATGCTTATTGCTATTCGTTACCGTTTGAATATGTGATCAAATATTAATTATTTAACCCAACTCGATAACATGCCTCTATTGGATTACCAGTGGCATCGTTGCCGTATACTATACGGGTAAACAAATAACGGTCACTTCTTCTTAATATCTTGTTCCAATTTAAGAAAAGACCATTTGCTGGGATTTCATACGAAATATCTCTTGAATTTTCGAGAACTGTATTCCCTTCACGGTCGTATATTTTACACATGCTCTTATTTAGTTTTACGTCTACCCCGCCTATTTCAGCATATCCTTCCCACCAACCCCACTCTCCTGAGTTAAGTGGAGGAACATATGGTTTTTCGGATAATATGAC
>MGML01000192.1:2993-3660 GCA_001796415.1 Chloroflexi bacterium RBG_13_46_14 | reverse complement strand
CCCTGCCGCATCCAGTTTCTCTTGTAATTTGGTTATCGTGGTATTGGCAGAATCAAGCTGAACCTCTAAATCGGCAATCTTGGTATTATTAACATGATTTTGAGTTTCTAATATTTGTTTCTCGAACTCTAGCTGTGTGATGGTGGCATTCAACTCATCGATCTTTGTTCGTAACGCTTTAGAATCGCATGCCGTGATGCTTATTAATATAATTATAAGAGTCAACGAGGCTGCAATAATTTTTAGCATTCTATTCCTTTTCCGATACCTGCTTTAGTTAACCAAATTAACCTCAGCATATGCCTCTACTTGATTACCATTGGCATCTTCACCGTAAACAGCTACGGTAAATAAAGAACCTTTGTCTTGAATTGATATCTTCCTCCATCTCATCAATAGACGGTTAGCAGAGATGTCACCGCCGTTAAATTTTGTGTTATATTCGTAGACTATATTACCTTTAGAATCATAAATTCTGCAGACTCTCTGATTAAGTGTTACATCTACTCCACCTACTTCAGCGTATCCTTCCCACCAACCCCATTCGCGAGAGTTTACTTCAAAATTAGGATTGCGATTGAAAGCAATTAATACTTTCCCCACTGCGTCTGGTTTCTCATGTAATTTGGTGATTGTAGCATTAGAGGAATCAAGCATAACCTTTAAA
>MGML01000192.1:0-2696 GCA_001796415.1 Chloroflexi bacterium RBG_13_46_14 | reverse complement strand
AATAACTTATGAATAAATAAACCACTATTACAAACATCCACTACGTTGAAAGAAATCTGTTTGTTTTCTGCCATTGATTGGACAAACTGTCTCCATTGGCGGTCACTAATATTACTTAATATACAGCTATAGATGTCTGATAACTTCTGGCTTTTTTTTGAAGACATTTCTATGAAACCAGAGATTGTAATTTTTTCGCTTTTGTTATTCATATCGATTATTTTGATGAAGCTTTTTGCACCCATAGGATATAGAACCAGCAACAGAAAAACCAACGACCGGCTGTGCTATCAAATTTGAGCCACCAATATAGATTTCCTTGATATCTTGCCAGAAGATTATTTTACTTGAGATACCACGGATTTTTATGCCTTGTTGGTAAAAACGCCATTTACCTTCATCTAATAACAATTCACCAAGTTGCTCAGTACCATTTCTACTCATTGCCCAGCTCCGTTTTCATTAACCATTATCGTTGTCAAGGTTTTCTCTTGGCTGTTTTTGCCGAACCATGTCCTTGATGCTCGGTAAGTTTTTCCTCACAATGATGGATAACTTCTCCTGTTTGTGAGTCAGTAATAATCTCCTCATACTTATCTTCTTTTCTATCTATTAGCCGCTTTTTCTTATTCCATTTTCCTGACTCACGATATAGGTCATGGCCTCCTTCAAACTCTATAGTTGGTCTTTTTTGGTCGGTTTCTTTCATCTTACCTTTGAGCTTAATACCAGGCATGGGTATTTCCAGAGTTTCCATGACACAGATGCACCAATCAACAGAGTCACAGTTTGGGCATGGCTGACTTTGGTCTGACACAAGCTCTTTGGTAAAACTCTTGCCACATTGTCTGCACTCTAAATAATATTTCATCATCAGGCTCTTATAAGAAGTTTCTCCTGTTATTGTACCTTAATAATCACCAGATGTGAACCCAAATAATCCCCACAGCTCAGTAATGCAAAGGACAATCTATAACAACCTGCTAGTGTAGTGAAGATATGAGCCTTACTTATATGTGAAAATACTATTGACCTTGTCCTTATCTTCTGTTATCATTTCTCAACTCGAATAGAAGGAGAGAAAAGCCATTAGAGCCAGGATATTAGTTGGGCAGGAAATCGCAATAATGATCCTGAATCAGAACAATCCTTCCCGTTTCAGGCTTTTAAAGTTATTATCACCCGTTATAACATGGTCAAGAACCTCGATACCCAGAATATCTCCGGCGTCGGCAAGTCTCCTGGTGAGTTTTATATCGTCTTCAGAGGGTTCAGGTTCTCCTGAAGGATGATTATGTACAAAGATTACCGATGCGGCGCTCGCTGTAAGGGCTTCTTTAAAGACTTCCCTGGGGTGTACTATACTGCTGTCCAGGCTGCCGACCGAAACTTCCGATGTTTTTATAAGTTTTCCTCTTGTATCGAGACATAACACCAGGAAATGTTCCTTCTTTTTTCCTTTAAGCTTGTTTTGTATCAAGTTTACGACATCCTCGGGTGTCTTGACTACAGGTTTCTTATCGGATTCTGGAGAGTCTTTAAGCCTGTTCGCCAGTTCAAATGCTGCCTTAATCTGGGATGCTTTGGCAGGCCCGATCCCCTTTATACCCGAAAGTTCTTCAATCGTCGCATCCGCTATTCCCCTGAGATTTCCAAACTGGCTTAATAACCTTTGCGAGGTTACAGTTACAGATTCACCCGAAATTCCTCTTCCCAGTATTAAGGCAAGTATTTCCTGCGCGGAGAGAGCTTCGACTCCGTATTTGTTCAGCCTTTCGCGAGGTCTTTCGGAAACAGGCAGATCATGTATAGTGAATGATTTCTTAACCATTAAAAACTCCCGGAGGCCAGAAACAAAGCAAGTGCCGGTAGCGGTCGACCGGTTCCGGTTGATGCCGATGTATTATTTTCATCTAAATATTTTTGATTTACATAATCACGCCATATCTCGTTAAGACCGTCCATATCAAAACCGTAGGCGTCTTTAAAAGCTTCATCATAATCGATACCATCGGTCATAACGGTCAGCAATTCCAGCATTTTTTCACGACCATAGGTATCGATGAGCATAGATACCAGGCTGTGACTCTGCGCATAAGACAAATAAGACTGGTCAGCGTAGGCTGAAAAAGGACTGGCCAGGCTACGAACCGATATAAGAGTATCGTTTTTTACCGCCTGATTCAGATAATAGTTGAACACTTCTGTGAGAGGGCCTTCCATATACATAGCAAGCCCTTCATCAAGCCAGACGGGAAGATCCAGATATGGATTGTAGGTCATCCGATGGATAACGAGGTGAGTCAGTTCGTGGACGATAGTCCTTAATCCCCATTCAATGTTAGAGGTTTCTATTCCTATGGCTATACAGTTATACAGGGGATAAGCTACTCCACCGGTCCAGGTCTGGGGAAAGATCATAGCATTTCGCAGGTCATCTGAATTTGCGTAAATATATATTTCGACCGGTTCAGTAATACTTACTCCGGTGCTTTCGTACAGCCTGTCAAGACCATCGATCGCTGCAGAAAGCAGTTCTTCTGCGAATTCCGTATCCCCCTTGTACCAGTAGAGCGTGATACCGCTTTGCCGGACACTGTTCCATTCGAAGCGGTTGTCATTATACCTTAGAGTCACAGGCTGAGTTTCAAGAGTACTGCCGTCTGCGTCTAGAATCGACCACCAGTATTGTATAC
>MGML01000191.1:3672-5413 GCA_001796415.1 Chloroflexi bacterium RBG_13_46_14 | reverse complement strand
AGGAATTAATATATTTAATGATACTCGGAAATCACAACCACCAGGTTCTTTTTTGAAATGGATTGAAAGAGAATTGTGGAATTTTAATAAAGAATTAAGTATAGAAAATTAAAGAGTCAATTACTGATGAATATTCTCCTTGTTGTACCTGATTTCCCTTTCGCTCGAAAAAGTAAAAACCATCATGAATTCATTCCTATTGGGCTACTAAAACTAGCTTCGTATTATCGGTCAGAAGTAAGTGGAATAGACCAAATAAAATTAGTTCGAGGTGAAGTAAATAATATTGACTTTACTCCAGACTTGATATTAGTAACCTCATTGTTTACTTATTGGTCAGAATATGTAGCTAAGTCTACTCATTATTATCGGGGTGTATTCCCCAATAGTGAAATAATTGTTGGTGGTATCTATGCATCACTTATGCCAGATCATTGTAAACAGAATACTAATTGTGATGAAGTTTTTACCGGGTTACACCCAGAGGCAGAAAAATTTCCACCAGAATATGATCTCATGTTCGAAGAAAACGATCCTCCAATGCAAATAATACATGCATCCAGAGGTTGCTTCAGAAGATGTGCGTTTTGTGGTACTTGGAAAATCGAAAAAAAACCTAGTGATAAAAAGAGTATACTTTCAGAAATCCGTAGTAATAAACTAATATTTTATGATAATAATTTTCTCCAAAATTCAAATATTGAATCAATACTTGATGAGCTAAAAGAAGCTACTTGGAAGAATAGGAAAATTACTTGCGAAAGTCAAAGTGGATTTGATGGGAGATTGATAACTACGCATCTGGCTAGATCGTTAAAAGAAGCACGATTTATTAACCCAAGAATTGCTTGGGACGGAGAATATTCAGAACATAAAGATATTGAAAATCAAATCAGAATACTAACAGAAGCCGGGTACAAGAATGAAGATATTTATGTCTTTATGATATACAATTGGAGTCAAACTTTTACGGATACGGAGAAGAAAAGACAAAAATGTTGGGAACTTAAAGTGCAAATAGCTGATTGTAGGTATCGGCCTCTAAATCAAACATTTGATTATTATAATGCGAAATTAAAGCAAACAAATGACGATTACTATATACATCCAAATTGGACTGATGGCGAGATAAAGCAGTTTAGAAAAAATGTGAGAAGGCAGAATATTTGTGTGAGACATGGATTTTCATATTACAGTAGAGATTTAGAACATAAATTAATAAACAATCACATAAAACAACTTACAGAAGATGCCTGGTATCCTGATGAAGTAACTTCATTGATTGATATTCGCTGATGAATATATAATTTGATTATTATTTTGTTTATAATTTTCTACCTATTGCTACGCAACATGTGACTACTTCTACGGACAGGAGCAGGAATAGTGCGGCTAACCAGGGAGGGAAATGCAGATATTGTGTTAGATGAGGTAAGTGCAGAGATTGTGAGATGATTTTTAAGAACATACCAGATTACTCTACGGATTGACGGAGGAGGAGAAAGCGGTGGTGGAGGGGAGGGTATAAAGGGGTTTTCTGGATTCCGGTTTGCACCGGAATGAGTGGTGGGTAGGCCTAGCTACGCCAAGGGTTGGGTGGGTGAACTGGTGGTATAGATTCCCGCTCAACAGATTTATAAACATAGTTAAGGAAGGGCGGGAATGACAGAGAAGTCAAGGGAATGATCCGCCTTCATTAAGGTTACGGCGGACCTACGGCACATATAAAGGGGTTTTCTGC
>MGML01000191.1:2306-3552 GCA_001796415.1 Chloroflexi bacterium RBG_13_46_14 | reverse complement strand
TGATATACTATCGGCTGAACTGATACTGGATGGACTGGATACAAGGATGGTAGGGCAGCGTATCCTCTATTATCCGAGTGTTACCTCGACCAATGAGATAGCGAGGTTGGAAGCAGGGCGGGGAATACCGGAAGGTGCGGTTGTTATCGCCGATGAGCAGACTGCCGGGAGAGGAAGACTGAAGCGGACCTGGCTGACACCCGAAGGAAACATCGCCCTGTCCGTAGTTCTCTATCCGGAGAAACGGATACTGCCGTCTCTTATTATGATAGCTTCACTGGCAGTCGCACACAGTATAGAGACGGTAACAGGATTAAAAACACAGATAAAATGGCCTAACGATGTTTTAATCGCCGGCAGCAAGGTGTGCGGAATACTGATCGAGAGTGATGTCAGAAAAGAAAACATCAATTACGCAGTTATCGGAATCGGGATAAACGTCAACGCAGGGAGAGATGTCCTCTCGGGAATGCAGACTCCGGCCACGAGCTTATATTTTGAAGCCGGAAAAGAAGTATCCCGTGTACAGATTATAAGAGAACTACTCAAAGCTATGGATAACCTGTATAACACCGTTACATCGGGCGGATCTGTTTTCAGCGAATGGAGGGACAGGCTGGTTACGCTGGGACAAGAAGTTCGAGTAACTTCGGGTGAAGAAGTATTCGAGGGGATTGCGGAGTCTGTAGACACCGACGGCAGTCTCCTGGTAAGGAGTCCTGATGGCAGCCTGAGCAGAGTTATAGCCGGGGACGTTACACTGAGACGATACTGACCGGCGGTTGATAGTAACCAGCCGCCGTATGACTTCATTGCTGCCATAGGGAGTACCGACAATATCGGTACTCCCTCGATTATTATCGATTGTTACGTCGTCCGCCGCAGGCGGACTCCTCGCATATGACGGAAAAGGATTATTTCTTGTCTTTCTTTTCTTCTTCAGGCGTGATGCGTTTCATGAACGCGGTGAGCAGGTCTATGGGCAGGGGGAAGATAAGAGTGCTGTTTTTCTCGGATGCTATTTCCGTCAGGGTCTGCAAATAACGAAGCTGCAGTGCGGTGGGTTCCCTGCCGATAATTGCACCGGCTTGAGCCAGCTTTTCGGACGCCTGGAATTCGCCGTCGGCATGAATAATCTTGGCTCTTCTTTCACGTTCCGCTTCAGCCTGGGCTGCCATCATTCTCTTCATTTGGTCTTGAAGTTCAACTTCTTTTATCTCGACAGTGCTGACCTTGACTCCCCAGG
>MGML01000191.1:0-2202 GCA_001796415.1 Chloroflexi bacterium RBG_13_46_14 | reverse complement strand
CGAACGGGATGATTACGAAAAGTCCGGGTCCTCTCTGGCCTACCAGGCGGCCGAGTCGAAAGAGTACACCACGCTCGTACTCGGGGACGATTTTTATCGACATCGAGAGTATCATGAGTACTGCCAAGGCAACGATAACGATAATAACAATGTCCATTGATAGTTCTCCTTTACTTTATTTTAGTTACATATATTTTAAGTCCATCGACCTTATTTATTGTCACCTCCTCCCCGGGTTCTATCCGGCCTTCTTCCGAGATAGCCGTCCATTGTTCACCTTCAACGAACGCGGTTCCTTTAGGCTCAAGGGCTGTTTTTACTATGGCGGTCTTACCTATCATTTCTTCTTTACCGGCGCCTATCTTGAAGCGGTGAGCCCTTATGCCCCATATGACAGTAATTACCAGAAAGGCGATGATACAGAGTATTATTAATACTATCACCCACGGATCTATTGAAATATCACCAGTTAAATTCATTTATCTTCCTGCCCCGTTTCTTTCCTGGATACGTATAATTTCAGGTTCTCGACCCTGTTGATAATTACCTGCTCTCCTTCTTCGACAGTACCTTCTTCGGATATCGCTATCCAGTGTTCACCCCTGAACAGCACCTGTCCTTCAGGAGACAGGGTCATCATAACTGTTGCCGGTTTTCCTATTAGTTCTTCCCAGCCTGTAGATGGCTGGCGGCGGTGTATCTTGATAATCCTCTGGATAATGAAAAGGAAGAAGCCGACGAAGAGTGCCGACATTACTCCGATAAGCCACGGATTCACCCGGAAAACGGGTGGCCTGTCAGGGAATAGTAACAATGATCCCAGAACAAGCGCAGTAACCCCTCCTGCAGTGAGGATGCCGAAGGTGGGGGTAAAGAATTCGGCGACGAACAATCCGAGTGCCAGGAGCATCAATAATATCCCGCCGATATTGGCATCGAGAACACCCAGTGAGTAGAAAGCCATCAGCAGGCATATTGCCCCGATAATTCCGGGGAACAAACCGCCAGGATTATAGATCTCGGCCATGATGCCGATTGAGCCAACGCTCATAAGGATATAAGCGATATTCGGATCACTGATGGCATGCAGGAACCTCTCGATAAAGCTCATTTCGTTCCTGGTAGTCGAGTGGTCACCTGTATTTACAGTAACCGTAGCACCGCTGGCCAGAGTTACTTCTACCCCATCTATCTGTGATAAAAGGTCTTCCAGGCTGTTAGCCCGGAGATCGATGATGTTAGCTTCGAGCGCGTCAATATCCGTGAAAGACTTGCTTTCGGTAACTGCAAGCTGGGCTTCTTCAATATTACGGTTGCGTTCTTCAGCAATTGTGCCGATCCACTTGGCGGAGAATTCGGTTACCTTTTTCATCTGGTCTTCGGATATGTCCTCACCGCCGGTGGTTACCGGATGGGCTGCGCCAATGGTGGTTCCGGGAGTCATCGCCGCGATATGCCCGGACAGCGTTATGAATGTTCCTGCGGATGCTGCCCAGGAACCTTTCGGGGAGACGTATACCACAACGGGAACATGTGCATTCATTATTCTTTGTACTATCTCTTCCGTCGTGTCCAGCAGTCCGCCGGGGGTATTCAATTCGATGACACACACATCAGCGTTGGCGTCCTCGGCTTGACCGATCCCGCGGTCTATGTAGTCGGCAATTACCGGGACGATTGTACCGTCCACCGTTAATACATGAACAGAAGTCGCTGCGGCCTGAGCCGTGGAAGCGGCGAGGCCGGTTATCAGCATTCCGGCAAAGAGCACTACACGGAGAATTTTGAACATCGCAATCCTTTTCAATTCTACCTGTAAATATTATTGTATAGTGGAAGTATACCTAATGCAAATGTTTATTAAAAGCGCATCAGCCAATCTCGGATTTGATTAGCACCGCTTAGTATTGTAAACTTTACTGGTTGTCATAAAGGAATTTTTATGAGAATCGACAGGTGTAAAGGAACCCAGGATTTGACTCCGGCAGCGATGAAGAAGTTCCGCTTTATAGAAGGAATCTTCAGAGACTGCTGCGTCAAATGGGGATATGAAGAAGTCAGGACTCCGACTCTTGAGTACCTGCATCTTTTCACGTCTACGGGTACACTCACGCCCGGCAGATTGGGCAGGGTATATTCTTTCCTGGACTGGGATGGCTGGAGCGGTGAAAGGGTTGTCATGCGGCCTGACGGCACCATTCC
>MGML01000190.1:5287-10920 GCA_001796415.1 Chloroflexi bacterium RBG_13_46_14 | reverse complement strand
TTTACTGGTTCTTACCTCACCCCTGACCCCTCTCCAGCCAGAACCACTTATAGTTGTTGTTGGTCACTCCAGACTGGAGAGGGGGAGTAAGGGGATGAGTATTCAACCAACCATGATCGTTTAGATTGATAATCCTACTCTTGTATTGAGATTATTTGCTGCTGTAAAATTCGTACACCGTGAATAACCGGAAAGAGAGAAGAAGATGAAGATTACTGATGTCAAGGTATTCCAGGTAGGAGTGAACCGGCAGAACTGGACATTCGTCAAGGTAGAAACCGACGGAGGCATTTACGGCTGGGGCGAGGGCAGTCTTGAAGGACAGGAGAAGGCGGTAGAGGAAGCCGTAAAGGTACTGAGCAAGAGGATTATCGACATGGATCCTACCCTGATCGAGCGGCACTGGCAGGTGATGTACCGGCACGGATTCTGGCGCGGCGGCGTGGTGCTGAACTCGGCCTTAAGCGCCGTTGATCAGGCACTCTGGGATATCACCGGAAAGGTTTACGGCCTGCCGGTGTATAAGCTTCTCGGTGGCGCGGTACGAGATAAGGTTAAGGCATATACCCATGCTTTCGCACCCGACCAGGCGGTATCGCTGGTGAAAGAGGGATATCTTGGAATCAAGGCTGGCGGGATGCCGTTTCGAGGAGAACAGGTAGAACCCAAAGAGGTTCCTTCACGGCTGCGGGAATCCATAAAGACACTGCGGGAAGCGGTAGGGCCTGATATAGAGATAATGATAGATAATCACGGCAGGTCATGGCCGTCGCTGGCGATACAGCAGATACGGGCGGTGGAAGAGTACAACATCTCATTCTTCGAGGAACCGGTGCCGCCCGATAACATAGAAGCGCTGGCCGAAGTGCGGCGTAATATTTCAGGTACAGACCTTGCTACCGGCGAACGGCTGTTCAGCCGGTGGGACTACCGGCGGCTTATCGAGAGCCAGCTTGTTGACATAATCCAGCCGGATGTCTGTCATTGCGGCGGAATTTCTGAATTAAGAAGGATCGCTGCCGCTGCGGAGACGTACTACATACGGGTCGCTCCGCATAATCCGAACGGCCCGGTTGCCACGGCTGCCAGCATCCAGCTTTCAGCGGCGATACCGAACTTCGCGACGCTTGAATACGCGGTACCGCCGGAGGAGGTCATGAAAGTGGTGAAGAACCCGGCGAAACAGGCGGGCGGGTATTTTCCGATTCCGGACGCACCAGGGCTGGGGATAGAACTCGATGAAGAGGTGATGAAGCAGTACCCTTATATAGAGAAGTCATACCGCGGCGAGTATTACAGGGACGGCGGAATCGCGGACGTGTAGGAATAATGAAGGTAATTTCTTGGCTTTTACAAGTCTCAATTATAGATTAAATCTAATTTTACTTAAATCAGATTGTGAAATGAGTGACATCGTATACAAATCTGATTTAAGATGTCAAGGCAAACCAGTCTTCTCTTCAGCTTGACATGTTAATGAGGTAACGATAGACTATACACACTAAATTTATCCTTCTTTGATAATAAGACGCTGCTGAGTCACCAGGTAAAGAATCCGGATAACGCAATATAATATCTTCAACCTAACAATTTCAATACCTGATATGTATAAATCTATACATATGGGGAGCAGCGCTTCCCGATAAATATTATCGAGAGGTAGTGATGACACAATTTAAAAAACTCTTCGAGCCTGGCAAGATTGGCAAGTTGGAAGTAAAAAACAGGATTGTAATGGCACCCCTTGGTCATGGTTTCGCTTTCGGCACTAAAGACGGTTTCATGACAGACCGCCTGATAGCATTCCATGAGGCAAGAGCCAGGGGTGGAGTCGGGTTAATCCAGCCAACAACTTCCTCGCTGGGACCTCCATATGATAGCGTCACAGCTTTTTCTCCGGGAGTTCTGACCATAACTGATAGTGAACACGTTGAAAGCGTTAAACGCTGGACTAAGCGAATTCACTCATACGGGACAAAGGCTTCATTTTCATTGAGTCACCAGGGAGCAGCTCTGGCGCGGATGGTCCAGATGAGACCATTCACCGACCGGCCTGAGTGGAACAGGGTGGTTACGGCTACCGGGACAAAGGATCCCGTAACCGGATTCGAAACACATACACTGACAGAAGACGAGATTGCCGATATAGTAGAAGCATTCGGACAGGCAGCGGAACGTGGAGTAACGGCAGGATTCGACCTTGTCAGAATACAGGGCTGTCATGCCTATTTAATCCATCAGTTTCTCTCTCCGAGGGAAAACAGGAGAACGGATAAATATGGCGGGAGTGCTGAGAACCGGGCGAGATTTGCCTGTGAAATCATCAGGAGAGTGAGGAAAGCTGTCGGTCCGGACTTCCCTATCCTGTTCAGAATGAATGGTGACGACCATATCGAAGGCGGCATCACTCTCGATGAGGGGATAGAACATGCCAGGATGTTTGTCGATGCCGGTGTGGACATACTGGATATCTCGTCCGGACCATCGGAGAGCAGTCACTGGCAGTTCGTCACTATGTACCAGCCGTCAGGTCTTCTCGTTCCTTCGGCCGCAGCTATAAAAAAAGCCACCGGCGCCACGGTAATGGCGGTAGGAAAAATCAATCCTGTTCTGGGAGAACGCATACTGGAAGAGGGTCTGGCTGATTTCATCCAGATGGGTAGACCGCTGATGGCAGATCCTGACCTGCCAAATAAAGTTCGTGAAGGAAGACTGGATGAAATAAAGCCATGTATTTACTGCGGTCACTGCCAGGCAGGGGGCACGCTGGGAGGATATGCCAACTGCACGGTCAATCCGGCTCTGGGAAAAGAACTCGAATACAGCGTCGAACCTGCGCAAAAGAAGAAAAGGATTATGGTAATAGGTGGAGGTCCTGCCGGTATGGAAGCCGCCCGAATACTGGCAGAACGCGGGCATGAAACGTCTCTATATGAAAAAAGTGACGCTCTGGGGGGACAATGGAAAGCAGTAGCCGCCCACCTTCCTGAACAGAGCAGCCTGATTAATTACCTTTCGACAGGACTGAATAGAGCCGGGGTGAATGTCCATCTTAACAAGACAGTTGACAGACAACTCGTTGAAGTTATGCAGCCTGATGCTGTAGTGGTGGCAACAGGTTCGATACCTGCAAAACCGGACATACCCGGTATCGATAATCAACATGTTGTCCAGGCCGTCGATGTATTACTGGGCAAGGCAGATACCGGACGGGAAATAGTAATCATAGGCGGTCGGATCGTTGGTCTGGGTACGGCTCTTTTCCTTGCTGAGAAAGGGAAAAAAGTGTCGGTTATTACCAGGAGTCAGATAGGGCGAGGGCTGGGTCGTAACCTGAAACCCGCTTTGTTTCATAGCCTGATAGAGTACGGTGTTCATTTGTATCCTTTCTCAATACCGGACAGTATTACCGAAAGCGGCGTGAATTTCTGGTGGAGCAGCGGAGACGAAAAGAACAGGAATGATGTGTTTGCTTTCCTGAAAGCCGATACCGTTGTACTGGCAACAGGTTCCGAAAACGATAATACGTTAGCAGAAGAACTGAAGGGAGTTATACCCGAGGTATATACAATTGGCGATTGTGCGGGAAAGCGGAGTATCTTTGCCGCCATGCGTGGCGGAGCTGAAATAGGACTAAAATTATAAAATCTCCAGAGTAACAGGGGGCTGATATGAACCTTAATCTTCAAGGTAAGGTAGCTTTAATAACAGGCGCAGGCAGCCAGATAGGTTTTGGGCACGCTACAGCCGTGACAATGGCTAATGAAGGCTGTGACGTAGTGGTGAACGACATTAACCTGGAAGCAGCAGAACAAACGGCCGCTGAGATAAGGAATTCAGGGAGAAGAGCTATCGGTATCAAAGCTGACGTAGGCAGCAGTACCCAGGTACACGAGATGGTGCAGAACGCGCTTGAGGAATTCGGCAGGATAGATATACTCGTCAATAATGCCGGAGCAGGCGGGGCTGGAGGTCCGATTCACCTGACCAGAGAGGAAGACTGGGTAAAAACAATAAACCTTTTATTTATCGGAGTGATGAACTGCACCAAAGCTGTCCTGCCACAGATGCTTGAACGGAATTACGGTAAGATAGTCAATATTGCTTCAGGACTTGGAAGAACCGGCAGCCCCAATAATTCGGTATATGCTGCCTGTAAAGGAGCTGTTATTACCTTCACAAAATCTGTAGCCGCCGAAGTAGCCGATAAGGGAATAAATGTTAATTGCGTTTGCCCCGGATTGTCGACAACCAACTTTTTACGGGGACCGGATGGTAAAATACACAGTCCTGAAATGGTTGAAAGCATCAGGCAGAGTCTGCCGCTAAAGAGACTTACCGAACCTCAGGATGTTGCCGGTATGGTTACATTTCTGGTGTCGGACATAGCCAGTGATATTGTCGGACAAACCATAAGCGTGAACGGAGGAAATTCGATGATATAGAAACCATGATTCAAACATGGTAGTAATAATGACGAATAGAAATCAGGAGAATAGAAATGAACACGATTATCATCGATGCATATGCCCATATCTCACCTCTCAAATATACGGAGTTTATCCGGGAGAAATATCCAGTCATGTATAACAATATGCTCGGTCCATGTGTACCACTCTATGACATGGACGCAAGATTTCGAATAATGGATAAGTTTCCCGAGGTTCTTCAGGTCTTGACCATCGGCCCTGTACCGCCAATTGAGTATTTCGCAAATGAGAGTCAAACCGTTGAGCTGGCAAAGATGGCTAATGACGAAATGGCTGAACTCTGTCTGAAGTACCGGGACAGATTTGTCGCGGCTATCGCTCTTTTACCCATGAATAATATCGAGGCTGCTTTACAGGAGACCGACCGGGCTATCAGGGAATTGGGTTTCAGGGGTATATATGTCCATTCCAATATCAACGGCAAACCTCTTGATGCGCCGGAATTTCTGCCTCTCTGGGAGAAAATGGCCAATTATGACCTTCCTGTTTACATCCATCCCTGGAGGCCACCGGAATTTTCCGATTATGCAACGGAAAAAGAATCGAAGTACAACATCGCCGGTAATTTCGGCTGGCCTTACGAAACGACCGTTGCCATGACCAGAATCATATTCAGTGGTATCCTCGACAAATATCCGAACCTGAAGATTGTCACCCACCATTGTGGAGGAATGGTCTCTTTCTATGCGGGGAGAATCTACCAGCACTATGGTAGTCAGAGAAGATTCCTTTCAAATGTCACCAGGACTCCCCTTGAATACTATAAGATGTTCTACAACGATACCGCCATTCACGGTAATACTCCAGCCCTCATGCTGGCGTATGACTTCTGGGGTCCGGACAAGCTGGTTTTCGGCGCCGATCTGCCCCTGGGAGATTACTTCTGGGGCGGTCGAAGCTACCGCGCCACAATCGATGCCATAAATGACATGAACATTACCGATGAAGATAAGAAGAAAATCTTCGCAGATAACGCTATAAAATTGCTGCGTATTCCGATTTAAGTTAACAGCTCTATCTGAAACGAATACTAATGGTAAAATAGGATGCCATAATAAGTATCGTTTCAGGTAGAATTCTATTTGTAAGATTTTATCTTTAAATAATAGGTGGGAGGTTTGATTTTGTGAGTAAAGTCATGAC
>MGML01000190.1:3788-5276 GCA_001796415.1 Chloroflexi bacterium RBG_13_46_14 | reverse complement strand
CAGTCTCGAATTTCGTAAACAGTGGCGATTTGTTGTTTATCTCCGGAGCACAGCACGCTGCTCCGGCGGCCGCTATCGCTGAGATCATACGACAGAAAATCGATCATCTTAAGGTGATAACCTGTCTTACGAACACCAACACCCTTATCGGCGAAGGGCTGGTAGACAAGCTGATTACGGGATACACGATGCTTAATGAAAACCGTTCCTACGCGCTTCAAAAAGCCAGGGAGAACGGTAAATTCCCTGTGGTCGAAGAGTCTTCCCACTACGGGATAGCGCTCATGTTGTACGCAGGATATATAGGTATCCCGTTCATGCCGACAAGAAGCCTGGTTGGTTCGGACATGGCAAAGTACAATAGCGATAATATTAAGTCGATCGAGTGTCCGTTCACGCACACCCAGGTCGGAGTGGTGAAGGCAGTAGTACCGGACATCGGCATATTGCATGTCCAGAGGGCTGATTCAGACGGTAATGCCCAGAAATGGGGTACGCTCGGTATCGACCTGGAAGGTATTAACGCAAGCAGGAAGATAATTATCACGACCGAAGAAATCGTCGACTCCGACGTAATAAGGCGGGACGCGAATCGAACTATCGTACCGGGCTTCCGGGTGAACGCGGTGGTAGAACAGCCATTCGGAGCGTATCCAAGCCATCTGGCCGGATGCTACGATGACGGACCCATGGTATTCGGTACCATGATGGGTGGGAAAGAGGCGTATGAAGAGAATATGCAGGAAACAGTCTACGGAGTAAATGACTGGAATGAATACCTGGAGAATCTGAAGAAAAAGAACGGCGTGGATTTCCTTGACAAGCTCAGGTTGAAAAACCCCGCGCTAAGTGAGCCGATTGCGACCGGCTATGAGACATTCGGAGGTAATAAATAATGACACAAGATAACCAGAAGGACTATTCAGCAACTATTCAGATGGTGGTCTCCGCAGCACGGGAGATCAAGGATAATGATATTGTATACGTGGGAGTCGGTCTTCCGATGCAGGCAGCATTGCTTGCAAAAAATTACACTGCACCAAACTGCGTTATTGTTATTGAAAACGGTATCGTCAGGTCTAATCTTTTCCCGATACCCGCAGCGACCGATACTCTTGGGTCACAATCGTTTGCGGACCAGCTTAGTGGGTTGTTCCACGTCATGAGTCTGGGCCAGGCCGGACATCTCAATACAGGTTTCCTGGGAGCGGGTCAGGTTGATCGCTTCGGTAACCTGAACGATACGTGCGTTGGCGATTATCGGAACCCTATCCACCGGTGGCCGGGGAGTGGTGGCGGCAACGATATCATGAGCTGGTGCACGCGGACTATCGTAATACTGGAACAGGATAAGCGGAGGTTTCTGGAGAAGGTAGATTTTATCACCTGTCCGGGGTATCTTGACGGTAAGCCCGGGACACGAGAAGAGATAGGACTGCGTCCTAATACGGGACCGGCGGCAGTAATAACAAATCTGGGTATTTACGG
>MGML01000190.1:0-3299 GCA_001796415.1 Chloroflexi bacterium RBG_13_46_14 | reverse complement strand
TGCCCCACGCGGAGATGGTCGCCTTGCTGAAAGCCGATAAACTGCATCATCTGCCTTCGGAACGGAAAAAGATGCAGCTGTTCACCACGCTGGAACCCTGCATGATGTGTCTCGGCGCAGCCATGTCGTTCTTCATCGGTGAGATTTACTACGCCCTTGAAGAGCCTATCGATGGGGCTGTGGATTTCGCCGTACGGTTCTGGCGGGAAAACCAGAGAGAAATACCCAGTTACAGTTTGCCCGCAATTCACGACGGGTTGCTGAAATCAGAAAGCCAGGACCTCCTCCGTGAATATATAAACATTGTTCCAGATGGACCACTTGTCGAGTTTTCCAGGACGCTTATTGCACTATAGAACCATTATCATTTGATGAAGGTAATTCCATATTCGGGCAAGTATCCGTCCCGCTCATCCTGAGCCTGTCGAAGGGCGAACGGGACGGATACTTTTCTAATAAAGGCATGCATCAAGGATTGCCAGAACTTCTTCCAGCAGGGCGTCCGGGGCTTTCCCGATTTTTTTAACCCTGCGGGTGCAGGGGAATATAAAGTCTCATTTACCAGGCTTCTTTTCCGGCAGGCTTGCCCCAGTCAATTTCACCGGCCTGGTAATCCTCGGGGATACGCGATACCAGTTCTTCCAGGTTATACCTGCCGTGGACGCTTTTTACCGGCGAAATAATGATTACGCCGTTCTTTACGGTGACAGACCGTTTTTTCATTATTACTTCCTTTTTGACTTTACTTTGGGCTTGAGTTCACCGGCAATCTTCTTTGCCCAGTCGGTTATGATATCCCAGTTACGGAAATCGCCCAGCGGAGCTTTAACCCTGCTGAGCATGAACCTGAACAAGAAGTTCAAGTCACTCTCTTTTGCTACTCCGCCGAATATTGCGTTATCCCTGGGTTTCAGCCGGTTAATAACCGGTTCCAGTTTTTTGGGGTAACGCCATCCTTTCATCAATTCAACCGGATCCCCTTCTCCCGTGGGGCCACTTGAAAAAAGCCATAACGGTTTCCCGGTAATCCGCGCTTCGTTCTTTATAAGGTAGTTTGCGGCTTCTTTACGCCATTGTCCGATATATACCGCACTGCCGATTATCACCCCGTCGTATTGAGCCGGATCTCCGGCGCGGTCGGCTGAAAGGACATCGACCTCAAGGTTTTCCTGCTTGAGTACATCACCAATTTTCTCCGCGATTTCCCTTGTCCCGCCGTATCTGGAACCGTACGCTACCAGTACCTTCTTTGCCATGAGGATTTTCCTCCATTCCCGTGTTATTACTCTAAGACATGTATCATAACATAAAAGTAAACCATTTGCGCCGGAACGTCCTTGAGGGCTATAATCGGTTTTAGTCTGTTAAGGAGTCCGGATATGGCAAATAAGAAACGAGAGATCGTACGCACCACCACCTGGTCGGCCGGGCCCGGCTGTCATGGCGGCTGCGGTGTACTGGCGTACATAGAAGACGGGAAACTGGTAAAGATAGAGGGCGACCCCGAGCATCCCTGGAACCAGGGGAGACTCTGCTCGAGGTGCCTGGCGATGACCCAGTATGTCTATCATCCGGACCGCCTGAGAAAACCGTTAAAGAGAGCAGGGGAACGCGGCGAAGGGAAGTGGCAGGAGATATCCTGGGACGAAGCCTATGACCTGATCGAAGAGAAGATGGGCAAGATCAGGGACGAGTTCGGACCGGAGAGCTTTATTTTCTCAATGGGTACCGGGCGAGATATCGGCGCCTGGATATGTATGCTGGCCTATGCTTACGGCAGCCCGAACGTGATGTTTGCCCTCAGCGGAATAGCCTGTTACAGTCCGAGAATCGCCGGCGTGGAGACAATGCAGGGCGACTACGCAATACTGGATGCCGCCCAGTGGTTTCCGAAGCGTTACGATGACCCGCGATACAAGGTGCCGGAGTGCATCGTTATCTGGGGATACAACATACCGGCATCATGTCCCGATAATGTCTTCGGCCACTGGATCATCGACCTGATGAAGAAGGGGACGAAGATCATCTGCATCGATCCTCGTCTATCTTGGTTTGCTTCACGTGCTGATAAATGGCTGAGAATAAGGCCGGGCACGGACGGCGCCCTGGCAATGGGTTTCCTGAACGTGATTCTCAACGAGGGACTCTATGATAAGGAGTTCGTGGAAAAATGGACAAACGCCCATCACCTGGTCAGGAAGGATACCGGGAAACTCCTCCGTGAAAGCGATATTATGGTAGGAGGCTCGCCCGATAATTTCGTGGTCTGGGATAAGAACGGGAATACTCCCGTAGTATGGGATACGGTCGAAGTGGAGTATAAACCGGCTAATCCAACACCAGCGCTCGAAGGTGAATATGAAGTGTCGCTCTCCGATGGTAAAAAAGTAAAGACGGAGACAGTCTGGAATGTGCTCCTTGCCGAGGTTAACAATTATCCATTGGAGAAAGTATCGGAGATAACCTGGATACCGGAGAAGGATATTGCCGATGCCGCCAGGCTTTACGCGAAGAGTAAACCGGCCGCCATCCACTGGGGGGTGCCTATCGATATGACCCCGGCTATCACTCCCACGGTTCAGGCTATTGCAGATCTCTGGTGCCTGACCGGAAACTTGGATACGCCCGGCGGCAATGTCATTTCACGCTATGCTTTCGATGCCGTCGCCTATGCTCTGCCGGGGGCGAAAGGCGTGATTAAACTGAAATCGGCGGAAGACGACAAGAAAAGAATCGGCGCCGATCGATACGGTCCGCTGAACAAGTTCATCTGGAGGGCGCAGACGGACCTGACCCTCGAACAGATATTTACCGAAGACCCGTATCCCATTAAAGGGATGTGGCTCCAGGCCTGCAATCCCGTTGCCGGTATCGGACTCGATCCGTTGAAATGGGTGGAAGCCCTGAAAAAGCTGGACTTCGTGGTGGCGGTAGACCTGTTCATGAACCCAACGACGCAGCTGGCGGATGTCGTCCTGCCCTCGGCGAGTTTCCTTGAAAAGGACAGCCTGAGAAGCTGGTGGGTACCACTGCAGAGCGTGAATAAAGCTATCACCGTGGAAGAGTGCAAACCCGATGTCGAGATCAATTTCGAGCTGGCAAAACGGTTCGATCCCGAGTTCCGGTGGGACAATATTTACCAATTGTTCGACGAGATAGTGGCACCATCCGGCTTGACGTTCAGGGAATTGCAGGAAAAAGGCTGGGCTTTCCCCCCGGAAGGTCATCCCAGCCATCCCTACAAGCGCTTCGAGAAGGGACTGCTGAGACCGGATAAGAAACCCGGTTTCCAGACTCCC
>MGML01000189.1:8386-22911 GCA_001796415.1 Chloroflexi bacterium RBG_13_46_14 | reverse complement strand
GACAGATTGAGTATGACCATCAATTTGTCATTTGGGTGGGCTAATGCTCATCCATTTTAATTGTAGGAGACAAGAATATTATGCCAACTATTAACCAGCTTGTACGCAAAGGAAGACAGAGGGCGAGTAAAAAGGTTAAAACCGTCGCCCTCCACTATAATTTCAATTCTTTGAAGAACAGAATGGTTGAAGGTAAAGGGTGTCCGCAGAAACGCGGTGTATGCGTCCAGGTTAAGACACAGACTCCCAGGAAGCCTAACTCGGCACTCCGCAAGGTAGCCAGAGTAAGGCTGAGTAACACCATGGAAGTAACCGCTTATATACCCGGTGAAGGACATGAACTCCAGGAACACTCGGTTGTTCTTATTCGGGGCGGACGTGTCAAAGACCTGCCCGGTGTCCGGTATCATATAGTAAGAGGAACCATGGATACCACCGGTGTAAATGGCAGGAAACAGGGACGCAGCAAATACGGAACAAAACGCTCTAAGTCAACAGCCGTGACTGACTAGGAGGAAAAATGTCACGACGGAATCGTGCCGAAAAAAGAGAAATAGTACCTGATGCAAGATACCATAATCCTATGGTATCCAGGTTGATTAATAAAATTATGCTTGACGGGAAAAAGAGTACAGCCGAGAAAATTGTCTACGGTGCCCTCGGCGTGCTGGAGGAAAGAGAATCGCAACCGGTAATCACCGTTCTTCAACAGGCGGTCAGGAATGCCACTCCCCAACTCCAGGTAAAGTCACGTCGTATTGGAGGCGCCACTTATCAGGTCCCGGTCGATGTTAGCCCTGAACGGAGCATGACTCTAGCGTTACGCTGGCTTGTTGCCTCAGCCCGGGCAAGACAGGGAAAATCAATGATGGAAAAACTGGCGGCAGAACTTGGTGACGCCGCGAAAGGGCAGGGGGCAACCGTCAAGAAACGCGATGATACCCACCGGATGGCTGAAGCGAACCGGGCTTTCGCTCATTACAGATGGTAGAGCATCCCTCAAGAACAATGCTATGGTAAGAATAGCTACTAACAAATTAGAAATAAGGGGTAAATCTGTGTCCAGGAGTTTCCCGTTAGAGGATATCCGGAATATGGCATTTATAGCCCATATCGATGCCGGTAAGACTACCGTCACCGAGAGGATCCTCTATTATACCGGCCGGACTTATAAGGTTGGCGAAGTACACGAGGGAACGGCAGTAATGGACTGGATGGACCAGGAAAAGGAACGCGGTATCACGATTACCGCGGCGGCCACTACTGCATCATGGAAAGGTCACCGTATCAATATTATCGATACACCCGGACACGTTGATTTCACCGCAGAAGTAGAACGAAGCCTTAGAGTCCTGGACGGCGGTGTTGTCGTGTTTGATGCTGTTGCCGGTGTTGAAGCACAGTCGGAAACAGTCTGGCGGCAGGCGAACAGGTATCGCGTGCCGCGTATCTGCTTTATAAACAAGATGGACAGAATTGGCGCGAACTTCGATCGCACCATTTCTATGATAGAAGAACGACTCAAAGCCAAACCACTGCCTATCCAGATACCTCTTGGCAGCGAGGAATCATACCGTGGCATTATTGACCTTATAGAAGAACGAGCCTGGAGTTATGATGGAACGCTTGAGTCTCCCACCAGGGAAGAGAGTATTCCAGAAGCCGTAAAAGCAAAAGTTGATGAGCGGCGGCATGCCCTGATCGAAAAACTCGCTGAATTCGACGACGAGATACTTGAAGCTTATCTTGACGGACGGAACCTCACCGTTGCCGAGATTAAGGCTGCGGTCAGAAGAGTGACCCTGGCAAATAAGGTTGTTCCTATATTATGCGGCAGTGCGTTACGTAATAAAGGAATGCAGAAGCTGCTGGATGCGATCGTTGATTACCTCCCATCTCCCCTTGACGTACCTCCGGTAAAAGCCGTGAATATCAGGGGAAATGAAGAAGACATACCTGCCAGCGATGAAACGCCGTTTACGGCACTGGCTTTCAAGGTTGTTTCTGATCCGTTTGTCGGCAGGCTGGTGTATTTCAGAGTATATTCCGGTAGAATTGAAGCCGGAGCTCAGGTATATAACTCTACAACTCAGAAGAGAGAAAGAATCGGCAGGCTCCTTTTAATGCACGCTAACCGCAGGGAAGAAGTTGATGAAGCGGACACAGGGGCTATAGCAGCTACCCTGGGTTTGAAGAATACTTTCACTGGTCATACTCTCTGTGATCCTTCTCACCCGGTGCTTCTGGAATCGATTAAATTCCCCGAGCCGGTAATATCGGTGTCGATTGAACCCAAGACGACCCAGGATCAGGACAAGATGGGAATAGCGCTTCAGAAACTGACTGAGGAAGACCCAACGTTTAAAGTTGAATATAATAGCGAAACAGGCCAGACGATTATATCTGGCATGGGAGAACTTCACCTTGAAGTGATTGTAAGCCGACTGCTTTCTGAATTTAAGGTAGGTGCTAAAGTCGGTAAGCCCAAGGTTGCTTATAAAGAGACTATCACGATAACGGCTCAGGCCGAAGGCAAATTCGTCCGCCAGACCGGCGGTCACGGACAGTATGGCCATGTCTGTCTCGAACTCGAACCGGGAGAGAAAGGCAGCGGTCTGAAGTTCGTTAACGGTATCAGGGGTAATGCTATCCCAAGACAGTATTTCCCGGCGATCGAAGAAGGAATTAAAGAAGCGATGGCAACGGGCGTGCTTGCCAATTATCCCGTGGTGGATATTAAGGCGACGATTTACGACGGAAGTTATCATGAAGTAGACTCCTCAGAGATTGCTTTCAAGGTGGCTGGCTCTATGGCGCTGAAAAAGGGTGTTGCGAAGGCAAAACCCGTAATTCTCCAGCCTATCATGAAAATCGAAGTGGTTACGCCCGAACAGTACCTTGGAGATATCGTGGCTGACCTTAATGCAAGGAGAGCCCACATCGTATCGATAGAAATATACATAGATACGACTACCATTCATGCTCATATTCCGCTGGCTGAGGCTTTTGGCTATACTACCAGTCTCAGGTCTCAGACACAAGGGAGGGCAACACATTCTATGGAATTTTACGAATATCAGGAGATGCCTGCAGACCAGGTAGCTCAACTCACGAATAAAACAGGATATTGAGGATATGCCTAAACAAAAAATTCGTATCAAGATAAAAGGTTTCGATCACAAACTGGTAGACCAGGCGGCTGAACAGATTGTAGAGACGGTCGAACGAACCGGAGCGGTTGTTTCCGGGCCTGTACCGCTGCCCACGCGTATTCAGAAGTACAGCGTTATCCGCTCACCTTTTATCGACAAAGACTCACAGGAGCAGTTCGAGATCCGGACTCACACGCGTCTCATCGACATCATTGAGACTACCTCAAAGACGATAGACTCTCTTACCGGACTCAATCTGCCTTCGGGAGTCGAGATAGACATTAAAATATAAATACCGGGATAGAAGATATGGTAAAAGGAATATTAGGTAAAAAACTGGGTATGACCCAGGTGTTCACGGAAGAAGGTAAAGCCGAAGCGGTAACCGCGGTCGAAGCGGGTCCGTGTACCGTGTTGCAGATTAAGACTTCCGAAAAGGAAGGCTATGAGGCAGTGCAGTATGGTTTTGGTGAAGCGAAAAAAATCAATTCTCCCCGGAAGGGGCAGATGAAGGAACTTGGTAACTTCAGGTACCTCAGGGAACTGAGAGTGGAAGATACCTCGGAGATTAATGTTGGCGACAAGGTGGATGTCAGCCTGTTTCAGGAAGGCGATCTTGTTGACGTTACAGGAATATCGAAGAGTAAAGGTTTCTCTGGTGTCGTCAAGAGACACCATTTCGCCGGCGGACCGAAAACACACGGACAGTCCGACAGGCATCGCGCTCCCGGATCGATCGGAGCTTCAACTTCCCCCGGCAGGGTCTGGAAAGGAATGAGAATGGCCGGACATATGGGCGGAGAAAGGGTAACCGTACGTGGCCTGAAAGTAATAAAAGCAGATCCGGAACGTAACCTGCTGCTGGTCAAAGGGGCGATCCCGGGGAACAAGAATGGGCTGTTAATGATAAGGAAATCAGTCAAGGGGAAAAAGTAAGTGCAGATACCGGTTTATAATAAAAACGGTGAAGAAACTGGAAATATCGAGGTAAGCGAGTACGTATTCGGCATACCTTTTAACCAGACGATTGTACACCAGGCTGTCGTCAGGCAGCAGGCAAATGCCCGTCAGGGTACTTCCAGCACCAAGACCCGGAGTGAAGTAGCCGGTTCCACCAGGAAATTGTTCCGTCAGAAGGGAACCGGGAATGCCAGGGCAGGCAGCATAAAATCCGGGACGAGACGCGGCGGTGGCATCATGTTCGGACCTAAACCTCGCAATTACCGTCAGTCTATGCCCAGAAAAATGCGCCAGCTGGCGTTAAGGTGCGTACTGTCTGCAAAAGCGAATGATAAAGAACTGGTAGTAATAGATGAACTGGCATTTGGAAAACCTGTGACAAAAGAGATGGCAGGTATTCTCTCCGCCTTGGGTATGGACTCTTCAGCTCTGGTAGTTACCGCAGGAGCTGACGAGAATGTAGTAAAATCGGCCAGGAATATCGCGGGAATCAACATTACACCGGTAGACCTGATTAATGTGGTCGACATACTGTCACGAAAGAAACTGCTTATGACCGTGGACGCGGTACGAAAAGCAGAAGAGATATGGGGCGAGAAGCCCTCCGAGGGAGGCACCGATGCACCTGTATGAAGTGTTGCGGCGTCCACTGATAACTGAAAAATCTACCGTCCTCCAGGAAGAGAATAAATATGCTTTTGAAGTGGCAAGAGAAGCCAATAAAGCGCTGGTAAAAGAAGCCGTCGAAAAAGCATTCAACGTGGATGTATTAAAAGTAAATATTATAAATATGAAAGGCAAAAGCCGGAGACTGGGACGACGCGAGTTGCCTCCCCATCCCTGGAAGAAGGCTATTGTCACCCTTAAACCGGGCGACTCGATTCAGTTCTTCGAGGGTGCTTAGGGATTCGTAAAAGGATAGTATCAGGAGTTTATATAGAGAATGGCGATAAAGGTATACAGGCCGACCTCCCCGGGAAGACGCGGTATGACCGGGGCGACGTTTGACGAGATAACGAAGACAAAACCGGAAAAATCGCTTGTCCTGCCGTTAAAGAAACAAGCCGGGCGTAACAGCCAGGGTCGTATTACCGTGCGTCATCGTGGCGGCGGAGCAAAAAGGCGACTCCGGTTAATCGATTTTAAGAGAGATAAAATTGGCGTACCGGGTAAAGTGGCCGCGATTGAGTATGATCCCAACCGCTCAGCCCGCATCGCCCTGGTCTATTACGCTGACGGTGACAAGAGATATATACTGGCGCCGATGGGACTGAAAGTTGGCGATACCGTTAAAGCCGGTGAAGATGCCGAAATCAAGCCGGGCAATGCTCTACCAATGAGGAGAATTCCCAGCGGAACCATGATACACAATGTTGAAATGCAGCCGGGAAAAGGCGGACAGATGGTGAGAAGCGCCGGAATGTCTGCCCAGATAGTCGCCCTGGAAGGTGATTATGCTTTGTTGAGACTTCCCTCCGGAGAATCGAGACGGGTGCGCAGCAACTGCATGGCGACTATCGGTCAGGTAGGTAATCTGGACCACCAGGGAATCAAACTGGGTAAAGCCGGACGGAAACGCTGGATGGGCATAAGACCGACGGTGAGAGGTTCGGCCATGAACCCGCGCGATCATCCGCATGGCGGCGGCGAAGGTAGAAGCCCGATAGGTATGCCCGGACCCAAGACCCCCTGGGGTAAGCCTGCCCTTGGATATAAGACACGTAAGTCTAAGGCTTCGGATAGACTGATAGTTAAGCGTCGGGGACGTAAGTAGAAAATAAAGGGATAAGCAGATATGTCAAGGTCAACTAAAAAAGGACCGGCGATTGATCCGAAATTATTGAAAAAAGTCGAAGCGATAAACCGCTCAGGTGAAAAGACCGTTCTCAAGACATGGTCTCGATGGGCGACAATTGTTCCTGAGATGGTTGGACTCACTATCGGCGTACATGATGGAAGACGCCATGTCCCTATATTCATTACTGAAAACATGGTCGGGCACAAGCTGGGAGAATTTGCTATGACAAGGACCTACAGGGGACATGTCTCGAAAGCAGAACGAACTTCTCAAGTCAGAAAAAAATAAGGTCTTAGATTAAAATGGAAGTAAGAGCTACATCGAAAAATACAGGAATTCCACCTCGGAAAGCGCGGTTGCTGGTGGATATGGTTCGCGGGAAGCGGGTTGAACAGGCACTTGATATGCTCAGGTTCGTGCAATCCCCTTCAGCAAAAATAGTATCCAAAGTAATACAGTCAGCAGCCGCTAATGCCGAGAATGTTTTTCAGATCTCGTCTTCGGACTTGAAAATTGTAAGAATATACGCAGATGAAGCGCCTACTATGAAAAGATTTAGGGCTAGGGCTCGGGGAAGGGTAAGTCCTATCCTCAAACGCTCCAGCCATATTACGGTAGTCGTCGGAGAACAGGAGAGCTAATGGGGCATAAAGTTCATCCTATTGGTTTTAGAATCGGCATAATACGTGACTGGCAGGCCAAATGGTATGCCGACAAGCATTATGTGGAATTTTTACAGGAGGATCTGAAACTCCGTAAGGGTATTCAGGAACGGTATGCTGAAGCCGCCGTTTCCCAGGTAGAGATCGAACGGCAGGCAAATAAGGTCTCGATTACCATCTATACCGCCAGGCCCGGTATTGTCATCGGCAGAGGTGGCCAGAGAGTGGACGAGACACGAGCCTACCTTGAGCACCTTATTGGAAAGAAAGTCCAGTTGAATATCCAGGAGATTCAACGCCCCGAACTGGATGCCTACCTGGTAGCGAAACAGGTCGCAGAACAGATAGAACGACGTATTGCTTTCCGAAGAGCTATGAAACAGACTTTGCTCCGTACGATGCAGGCCGGCGCAAAAGGTATGAAAGTCAGCTGCGCCGGGAGACTGGGAGGAGCGGAAATCGCCCGTCGTTTGACCATGCATGAAGGCCGGGTGCCGCTGCATACGCTGCGGGCAGATATAGATTACGGATTCATTGAAGCGAAGACGACGATGGGACGTATCGGCATAAAAGTATGGATTTATAAGGGTGATATCCTGCCTGAAGCCAAGGAAGACGAACTGGAAGAAGGAATCCTGGAGGCGGTTGCAGTAGTTGAAACGGAAGCGGAATCTGTGGCAGAAGAACCTGCTGCAGAGGTTAAGTCAGTGGATGAAGAAAAGATAGAAGAGACCGAACTGGCAGCAGCGGAAGAATCTGCGGAAAAAGAAATAGCTGAAGAGGAAAAACCTGCCAAACCGGCTGCGCGAAGACGGAAGAAAGCTGCAACAGAAGAGACAGAGGATACAACGGACGAAGAGTCGGCTGAAGAAGAGAAACCTGCCAGGCCGGCAACAAAGAGAAAAACCAGGGCTAAGGCAGAACCAAAAGAGGAAAAAACCGAAGAACCGGTAGCAGAAGCAGAATCGGCCGAAGAAGAGGAGAACAGTGCAACAACCTAAGCGTGTGAAATTCCGCAAGGTACAGAAAGGACGTCGCCGCGGCAAAGCTAATACGGGCAACACTATTGCCTTCGGTGATTTTGCCTTGCAGGCGCAGGAATCGGCATGGCTTACAGCCCGTCAGATCGAAGCGGCTCGCCGTGCCATAACCCGTCATATCCGCAGAGGTGGAAATGTGTGGATAAGGGTTTTTCCCGATAAGCCGGTAACCAAGAAGGCTGCCGAGACGCGAATGGGTTCTGGAAAAGGAGCCCCCGATCACTGGGTATCCGTGGTCAAGGCGGGAAGGATCTTATTTGAAATGACGGGAGTCAGTGAAGAGGTAGCAAAAGAAGCGATGAGACTTGCCTCTCACAAACTACCTGTATCGACCAAATTTCTGGTCAAGGAATCCGGCGTACTTGCTGGAAGTGAAAAATAAGGCGGGAGATTAACCTACGGTGAAAGTAGATGAAATAAGGGCTCTTAAACCCGGAGAACTGGAAAAACAGCTTGAAGAAGCTCACAAGGAGCTTTTTGACCTGCGGTTCAGGTTATCTACCAGGCAACTGGTCAACCATAACGAGATTAGAAGAGTCAAAAAGGACATAGCCAGGATAAAAACTGTCATCAGGGAAAGAGAACTGGAGATTAGGTAGGTTGTCCGGAAGTATTCCGACGACCCTTAAAAGGTGCAGATAATGGATAAAAAGAAAAAAACGCTCATCGGACGGGTAGTAAGCGATAAAATGAACAAGACTGTCGTTGTTGGGGTCGAAACGTCCAAGCGTCACCCGCTTTACAGGAAGATTATGAGAAGAGTTATCAAATATAAGGCTCATGATGAAGAAAACATGTGCGCCGAAGGCGACATTGTGAGAATTATAGAGACACGCCCGCTGTCGAGGGAAAAAAGATGGCGTGTCAGTGAGATTATCACCAGGAAGGATGCGGTCGAGGTTACTCCCGATGAAGTAGCCTGATACAGGAGTATAAGGACTAAGCAGGATGATACAGACCAATTCGAGATTAAAAGTAGCAGATAATACCGGAGCCCGTCAGATAATGTGTATCGGGGTATTGGGCGGTACCGGAAAAAAATATGCCCATGTCGGCGATGTGATAACGGCATCCGTTAAAAAGGCTATTCCAGGCGGAGCGGTGAAAAAGGGAGAAGTAGTCAGAGCGGTTATTATACGCACCGTACATCCCTACCGCCGCCCGGACGGATCTTCCATCAGGTTCGATGAGAATGCGGCTGTTATCCTTACGGACAAGAATAATCCCAAAGGCACCCGTATCTTCGGGCCGGTTGCCAGGGAAATTAGAGAGAAAAACTATACCAAGATAATATCGCTGGCTCCAGAGGTTCTGTAATTATGAAGATAAAAAAAGATGATACTGTATTGGTTATAGCCGGCAAGGATAGAGGCAAAAAAGGAAAGGTACGTTTCGCCTACCCGAAGAGCGGAAGAATCCTGATAGAAGGTGTAAATTTCATAAAAAAACACACCAGACCGACGGGGCAGGCAAGGCAGGCAGGCATAATAGAACGGGAAGAACGCATTAATGTTTCTGACGTCATGCTGGTCTGCGGTAAATGTAATAAAGCCACCAGGGTCGGCCACCAGCGACTTGATGCCGGTAAGAAAGTCCGGGTATGCCGGGCCTGCGATGAGGTGATTGACTAGATGTCACGGATGAAGGATAAATACAGGAATGAAGTAGTCGCCGCTCTGAAAGAACGTGGCGAGTATAAGAATATTATGGAAGTCCCGCGTATCGTGAAAGTGGTGCTTAATATAGGTGTTGGTGAGGCGATACAGAACGCGAAAGCTCTTGAAGGAGCGGAAGCCGATCTGGCAGCCATATCCGGCCAGCATCCCATTACCACACGAGCCAAGAAGTCTATCGCTAACTTCCGTCTGAGGGAGGGAATGCCGGTAGGACTGAAGGTCACGCTTCACGGAGAAAGAATGTATGACTTTCTCGATAAGCTGATGAATACAGTATTATGCCGTATTCGTGAGTTCCAGGGAGTACCCCGTAACTCATTCGACGGTCGCGGTAATTACACTCTGGCCTTCAAGGAACAGACCGTGTTTCCCGAGATAGACTACGATAAAATCGATAAGGTCAGAGGACTTGAAGTATCGATAGTTACAACGGCAAGGACCGACGAGGAAGGCAGGCAGCTTCTGGAAATGATGGGAATGCCTTTCTCTACTGAATAAATGGAGTAAAAATGGCAAAGAAATCAGGAATCGTAAAATGGCGGCGCCCGGCTAAATTCAAGGTACAACAACATAACAGGTGCCATATATGTGGTCGCCCCCGTGCCTATATTCGAAAATTCGGCCTGTGCCGTATTTGCTTCCGACAGCTTGCCCTGATGGGACAGATCCCCGGCGTAAGGAAATCAAGCTGGTAAAAAAAGAAAAATATTCAGGAAATAAAGAGGCTACTAGTGGATAATAGTCTGAAGGAGGAAGAGTGACCATCTCTGATCCTGTAGCGGATATGCTGACGCGGATACGAAATGCCGTAATGGTGAGGCATGATTCGGTAGAGATCCCGTCCTCTAAGATAAAAGTAGCTATTGCTAAGATTCTTAAAGAGGAAGGCTTTATCACCGATTATGAAATGGTGAAGGGTAAGACTCACCAGATCATAAAGATTCATCTGAAATACGATGAAAACAGCGAGCCGATGATTGCCGGCCTGGAACGTATAAGTAAACCTGGCCTGAGAGTGTATGTCGGCCAAAATGAAATCCATCGCGTAGCCGGCGGACTGGGTATTTCTGTCCTTTCAACATCCAAAGGGCTGATGACTGGGCAGAATGCCTGGCGCCAGGGGATTGGCGGAGAACTGCTTTGCTACGTACTATAAACGAATCCTGGAGCAGCAATAATGTCTAGAATAGGAAAAATGCCGATAAACATTCCCCAGGGCGTTACGGTAGATATAAGTAAAGAAGAAGTCGCCGTTAAGGGACCTAAGGGTGAACTGAAATGTTCCGTTAACCCTGATATCATAATCACCCTGGATAATAATGTCCTTACGGTTGCCCGCCCTACCAATGGCAGGGAGCATCGTTCCATGCATGGGCTGACGCGGACCCTCGTGGCCAATATGGTCGAAGGAGTAACCAGGGGATTTCAAAAAGTCCTGGAAATAGTCGGCGTCGGTTACAGGGTTGAGAAAGTTGGAAATAATATCCATCTCCGTATCGGCTTTTCTCATGTGGTGGAAGTAGAACCTATGCCGGGCATTTCGCTTGAAGTGGAAAGAAATAACCGCATAATTATTTCCGGTATTGATAAAGAAGCAGTCGGTGAGATGGCAGCAAGAATCAGGGCAATCCGCCCACCCGATGTCTATAAAGGCAAGGGGATTAGATATTCCGGCGAGACCGTCCGCCTGAAACCGGGTAAAGCGGGTAAGGCTATAGGCAGGAGTAACTAATATGGCAAAAGATAGCCGAAGAGTAGCCCGTCTTCGAAGACATGCAAGAGTAAGGGCAAAAATAAAGGGAACACTGGAAGTACCAAGGCTGAGTGTTTTCCGCAGCCCAAACCATATATATGCCCAGGTAATTGATGATACTAAGGGCTGTACGATTGTTGCCGCGTCGACGCTCGATGCGGAGGTAAAGAGTGAGGCAAACGGTAAAACCAAGACAGGAAAATCGGAACTGGTCGGTACTTTGCTGGCCAAACGGGCAAAAAGCAAAGGAATACAAACGGTAAAGTTCGACCGTGGCGGATTCAAGTATCACGGAAGAGTAAAAGCACTGGCCGATGCCGCCCGTCAGGAAGGTCTGAAGTTTTAGGGGAGTCAGAAAAATATGCAAGAACGTCTAAGTACAATAGATCCTACGGAATTAGCTCTTAATGATAAGCTGATCAATATTAACCGCGTCGCCAAGGTTATGAAGGGTGGTAAACGGTTGAGTTTCAGCGCGCTTGTGGTAACTGGTGACGGACACGGGCACGTAGGTATCGGACTGGGTAAAGCAAATGAAGTCCCCCAGGCAATAAACAAGGCGAACGCCAATGCCAGGAGGAGCCTGATAAAGGTAAAACTTAAGGGAACGACAATTCCGTATGCAACAACGACCAAATATGGAGCCGCGAAAGTGATGCTTAAACCGGCGGCGCCGGGAACCGGAATTATAGCCGGCGGTAGCATCCGTGCAGTACTGGAAGCGGTTGGTGTGAAAGACATCCTGACGAAATCACTTGGTAGTACGAACCACATCAATGTTGCCAAGGCGACGGTACTGGCTCTAAGCAGATTGAAAGATCCGAAAATAGAGGTAGCAAGACGCAAGGGAATTCCTATAACTCCCCCCGCGGAAGAACCACCCGCACCGCCACCTCCTCCCATGGATATCGATGAGGAATAGTAATAAAAAATGGCAAAGCTTAATATTACACTGATAAAAAGCGGAATAGGATACAACCAGTCACAGAAAAGGACTCTCAGGGCGCTGGGTTTTCACCGGTTGCACCAGTGTATAACCCACGAAGATTCATCCTCTGTCCGGGGTATGATAAACAAGGTAAGACATCTGGTAAAGGTGGAGGTGAATACTGATGAGGCTTGATACACTTCGTCCTGTTCCCGGCACCAGGAAAAACAGGAAACGTGTCGGTAGAGGAAATGGAAGCGGTCACGGTACGTACTCCGGACGCGGCGTGAAAGGACAGAAATCACGCGCCGGTTTTAATATCCGCCCCGGATTTGAAGGCGGTCAGTTACCGATGATTAAACGCCTGCCCCGCCAGCGTGGTTTTACGAACATTTTCAGAACTGAATACAGCGTGGTCGGTATAGGCAGTCTCAATATATTTGAATCGGGTTCGGAAGTAACTCCGGCGGAACTCCTGGCCTCCGGACTCGTGAGATCGATGAAAAATCCGGTAAAGATACTCGCTCAGGGTGAGATTGAACATCCTCTGACGGTAAAGGCGCATAAGTTTTCCGCTGCCGCGAAAGCCAAGATAGAAGCGGCTGGCGGCAGTGCCGAGGAGGTGGTGTTTGCGTCAAAGGCAGACTAAACCCAGACTCATCCAGGCGATGATAGATGCCTTCCGTTTGCCTGATCTCAGGAAGCGTATTCTTTTCACTCTCGGAATCCTGGTAGCGTTTCGCTTTATTGCGCACGTTCCCCTGCCGGGCGTTGATGGAGACGCTCTTGCGGGTTTCTTCGAACAGAATACCCTGTTCAGCATGCTGGATATGTTCAGCGGCGGAGCGATGAAGAACTTCAGCGTGGCGGCGATGGGTGTTTACCCGTATATCACCGCGTCTATTATCATGACGCTGATGACACCGGTGATACCGAAGCTGCAGGCTATCGCCCAGGAAGGAGAAGCCGGCCGGAACAAGATTAACCGGTTTACTCACTGGTTGACCATACCCATTGCTGGTTTCGCGGGGTACGGACAGATTACGTTACTCAGAAACGCTCAGATACCGGTATTTCAGGACATCAGTGTGCTGACAATGGTTACAATGATAATATCGCTGATTGCCGGAACGGTGTTCCTTATCTGGCTTGGTGAACTTATTACCGAATACGGGATCGGCAATGGTATATCTATAATTATATTCGGCGGCATTGTCGCCGGTTACTGGGAGATGTTCGGCAGCGGATTCCTTACGGGACAGGGGCAACTTGGAGGTTTAATCGCCTACATAATCATTGCGCTGGTAACGGTAGTGATAATAGTGTTGTTTACCGAAGCACACCGTCGTATTCCGGTGCAGTATGCCCGGACCGTCTACCGCGGTAACCGGATGTATAAGCAGCAGGGTTCTACCCATATTCCCTTGAGAGTAAACACGGCGGGAATGATTCCTCTGATCTTCGCTATGTCGCTGACAATGTTCCCGGGAATGATAGCCAGTTACTTCATGGGACCCGAGAACGACCCGAATTTTGCCAACGCTATATATAATGTGTTCCAGCCTGATGCTGCAATGCCGGAAGGTTTAATATACTGGGGAATATATTTCGTGCTGGTCATCGGATTCGCCTTTTTCTACACTATGGTGATATTCCAGCAGCAGGATATGGCGGGTACGCTGCAGAGACAGGGAGGATTCGTGCCCGGAATTAGACCGGGGAAATATACATCGGATTATTTCAACCATGTAATATCGCGGATTACCTGGGCAGGAGCTTTATACCTGGCTTTCGTGGCGATCATACCCTTCCTTTCCAGGGAAGTAACTGATGTGCAAATGATACAGCTTTCCAGTATGGGGCTGTTGATCGTTGTGGGTGTGACGCTGGATACGATGAAACAGATGGAAGCGCAGCTCACAATGCGGCGCTATGAAGGTTTTATCAAGTAGGAGTTATTGATAAAATGGGCGCCGATCTTAAATTAAATATTGTATTTCTTGGCGCTCCCGGGGCCGGTAAAGGGACCCAGGCAGCCAATGTGGCTCAGGAGCTAAATCTGGCCCATATTGCCACCGGAGATCTCTTCCGGCAGGCACAGTCGCAGGATACGGAAATCGCCAGACAGGCCAAGTATTATATGGAAAAGGGGCAGCTTGTCCCTGATGAAATAACCATAAAAATGGTGTTGGAGAGAATCGGCGAATCCGACTGTTCAAACGGGGTAATCTTCGATGGATTCCCAAGGAACCTGAAACAGGCAGAAGCGCTGGATAATGCTCTGGCCAGCCGGGGAAAAGCCGTAGACAAGGTTGTTTATATAAAGGTTGCGGAGCAGGAACTCCTGAAGCGGTTGACCGGGCGATGGATATGCCGCAAGTGTCAGACTCCTTACCACGAGGTTAACTCCCCTCCGAAAGTAAAGGGGATATGTGATAAGTGCGATGGTGAACTCTACCAGCGCGCTGATGATAAAAAAGAAACGATAAAAGAGAGACTGCAGGTCTATTTCAACGAGACCGCAGCATTGATTGGCTATTACTCCCGCGAGGGAAA
>MGML01000189.1:3529-8299 GCA_001796415.1 Chloroflexi bacterium RBG_13_46_14 | reverse complement strand
GTAGGCAGGATTACCCGTGAAGCTGAAAAGCTTCTTCGAACTACTGAGGGCTCCTTGATAGCCGGTATTCAGGCAGCTCATGCAGGAGCGCGGCTGGGAGATATCTCCTCGGCGATACAGGACTACGCCGAATCGAGAGGCTATTCGGTGGTTCGAGAATATACCGGACACGGAATAGGTCGGAGTATGCACGAAGATCCGCAAATACCGAATTTCGGTATACCGGGTCAGGGTCCGGTACTGAAAACGGGGATGACCTTCGCACTGGAACCGATGATTAATATCGGTGACTGGCGAACCAGGCTCGAAGATGACAAATGGACGGTAAGAACAAGTGATGGCAGCCTTTCAGCACACTTCGAACATACCATTGCCATCACCGATGAAAGTTCGGAGATACTGACAGCCTTATAATAAAAGGACAAAATGCCTAAAAAAGATACTATTGAAGTCGAAGGAGTCGTTGTAGAACCTTTGCCGAATGCGATGTTCAGGGTGGAGTTATCCAACGGACATAAGGTACTGGCACATATATCCGGAAAGATAAGATTGCATTATATTAGGATACTGCCTGGAGATAAGGTACTGGTTGAGTTATCTCCATATGACTTGACCAGGGGGCGGATTACCTACCGATTTAAGTAATACTATTGACACAACATTATCAAAGGCAGTTAGATATACAGGTGTTCGAAAAGGAATATTATGAAAGTAAGGGCTTCAGTTAAAGTTAGATGCGATAAATGCAAGGTAATAAAACGCCGTGGGGTTATCAGGGTTATTTGCAGTAATCCCAAGCATAAGCAGAGGCAGGGCTAACCTGCCTGGACCAGGAGGAAATATATGGCGCGTATAGCGGGAATAGATATACCGAGAGATAAACAGATTTGGGTTGCTTTACAGCGTATCCATGGCATCGGTTCTGTTACAAGCCAGAAGATACTTACCCAGGCTGGAATCGATTGGAATGTGTTATCGGACGACCTTACCGAAGATGAGATTAACAGGGTCCGTGAAATAATCGATAAAGAATATACGGTCGAAGGCGAACTCAGGAAAGAGGTCGATCTTAATATAAAAAGGCTGATAGAAATCGGCAGCTACCGGGGCAGCAGGCATCGGCATGGACTGCCGGTAAGAGGTCAGAACACGCGTACCAATGCACGAACCAGGCGCGGCCCCAAGAAGACGGTCGCCGGACGTGGTAAGAAACGCGGAACAGCTAAGAAGTAATTAATGCGCATACAGGAGTTATAAATGACAACAAAAAGGAGAGCAAGGCCCAGAAGAAAGGAACGGAAGTCGATTCCGAGCGGGAGAGCTTATATCTCATCTTCCTTTAACAATACGATCGTAACTCTCACCGATCCACAGGGTAATGTGATTGCCTGGGGAAGCTCGGGAACCGCCGGATTCAAAGGCTCGCGTAAGGGTACCCCTTATGCTGCCCAGCTTGCCGCCCATGACGCGGCAAGGAAAGCGATGGAGCACGGATTAAGGCAGGTAGGAGTATACGTGAAAGGACCGGGAAGCGGCAGAGAAGCAGCCATTCGTTCACTCCAGAGTTCGGGATTGTATATAACAAGTATTACTGATACGAGTCCGATTCCCCATGACGGGTGTCGTCCTCCCAAGAAGAGACGGGTATAAGGTAGAAATATGGCAAGATATATAGATTCAGTTTGTAAACTATGTCAGCGCTGCAATGAGAAATTGATGCTCAAAGGCAGCAGATGTTTCACTCCCAAGTGCGCAATGGAAAGACGGAGGAGAGCAACCGGTCGGCGCCGGAGAATATCCGACCGTGGTCTGCAATTGATAGAAAAACAGAAAGTAAGATACAGCTACGGTATCCTGGAAAGACAGTTCAGGAAAACGTTCGATCAGGCGTCGAAGCAGCAGGGTATCACCGGCGATAACCTGATCGTCCTGCTGGAAAGACGGCTTGATAACGTCGTTTACCGCCTTGGTTTCGCGGATTCACGTGCCCAGGCGCGACAGATTGTGCAGCACGGGCATATCAAGGTAAACGGTCGCAAAACGGATATCCCATCATATCAGACAAAAGAAGGTGACACGATCAGCTGGAAAGAAAGCAGTATGAAGACAGAGTACTGCAAACAACTGCTTGAGGATATCGGATCGAAAACCTTAGTAAGCTGGTTGAGCCTGGACAGGCAGAGACTTATCGGTCAGATAATATCTTTGCCTACACTCGACGAGGTCGGTGCCGAGTTTGACGGACAGGCGGTTGTTGAGTATTACTCGCGGTAAGGAGGTTATGTTTTGTCTCACCTCGTAGTACCAAAAGTCGAATGTATTGAAAGCGGAAACAATTACGGCCGGTTTCTGGCCGAACCGCTGGAGAAAGGTTTCGGGATTACTCTCGGAAATACCTTGAGGAGAATACTTCTCAGCCAGCTCCAGGGTGCGGCGGTAACACGGGTGAAAATAGAGGGAATTCAGCATGAATTCTCTACAATACCATATGTAAGAGAAGATGCGACGGAATTCCTGCTGAATCTGAAGGCACTCCGGATAAAACCTGTTGCCGGAATACCCGGTAAACTTGCTCTTGATGTAGAGGGTGAAGGACGCATAACGGCAGCTGACATCAATCCCTCGGCCGATTTTGAAATAGCGAACCCGGATCTTTACCTGGCCACTCTGGATTCAGCCGAAGCAAAACTCTACGCTGAACTTGATGTCGAACTGGACAGCGGTTACAGGGAAGCTGAATCCACGGATAATATGGCCATCGGTGTAATACCGGTCGATGCTATATTCAGCCCGATGAAAAAAGTAAATTACACCGTTGAACCTATATATATCGGCCAGGAGACAAGCCGTGAACGATTGTACCTGGAAATCTGGACCGACGGGACGATTACTGCGTCCGATGCATTGAGTCAGGCGGCTGAATTACTTGAAGAACAGCTCCGCCCGTTCGTGAATTTCTCGAAAGAATCTTCTAAGGAAACAGAAGATGAACCGAGTTCACTGGATATTCCCGAGGAATTATATAACATGCCGGTGGAACAGTTGAACCTGTCGGTTCGTACCATGAACTGCCTGAGACGTGGCGGCATCGCCACCGTAGGTGAACTCGCCAGTAAGGAAGAAAAAGAACTCATGGCGTTGAGAAACTTTGGGCAGAAGTCCAACAGGGAAATTAAAGAACGCCTCGAATCTCTGGGTCTTTCATTGGCTTCCACCGAACCTGAGAATGGAGAAGAAGAGGTTACTGAGACTGACGAGGCGATAATTGAGAGTTAAGAGGAAAATTTAATGGGTCGAAAAACAGTAGAGGGTAAAGCAGGCAAGACATCGGATTATAAGAGAGCCATGTATCGGAATCTCGTTACGGATCTGCTGAATTACGAGAAGATTACGACGACCGAAGCAAAAGCGAAGCAGGTTCGGGGTATGGCGGAGAAGATGATCACGCTCGGGAAACGAGGAAAACTCCATTCCCGGCGGCAGGCCCTGGGCTTTGTATATAGCAAGGAAGTAGCCGATAAGCTGTTTTCACAACTTGCCGAGAGATATGCAGACCGTCCGGGCGGTTATACCCGTATTACCAAGCTGGGACGCAGATTAGGCGACGGTGCAGAAATGGTCCAGCTTGAACTGGTTAAGTGATAATGTCCGCTGCGGTAAACAGGGAATAATACCGGTGGTAAAACAGGCGGAAACCACAAAAGTAGTTTTAATAATTGAATATGAAGGCACCCGCTACCACGGATTTCAGCTCCAGGGTAAACTCCCTACCATCCAGAGAGAACTTGAGACGGCCTTATTCAGCCTGACGGGAGAAAAAACCCGGGTAATAACTGCCAGCAGGACTGATGCCGGGGTACACGCGGAAGCTCAGGTAGTGAGTTTCAGGACGAGGTCCGGGTATTCGACCGATACCTTTATAAACGCTCTGAACTATTACCTTCCTGGTGATATCGCGGTGAAGGCTGCCTGCAGGGTTAAAGACTCGTTTAATGTCCGGCGCCATGCGATCAGCCGGGAGTATAATTACTATATACTTAACGGTAAGACTCGGTCTCCCCTCAGAGACAGGTTCTGTTACCTTCTTACCGGACAATTGAATATAGAAGCGATGAATGAAGCCAGCCAGGTGCTGCTCGGAGAGCACGATTTCGTTTCTTTCGTGAGTAACAGGGAAGCGGCGGAAAAAAGCACGGTACGCCGCGTGGAACGGGTGGAAATGAGAAAAGAAGGCGACCTGGTGATATTTAATATCGTGGCGAATTCATTCCTGATGCACCAGGTTAGAAATACCGTCGGCAGCCTGATAAGACTGGGACGGGGTAAAATAAGTAAGGAAGAATTTAATAACATACTCGAAGCCAGGCAGCCCGGAAAAGCATGGCCTACCGCCCCGGCGAAAGGACTCTGCCTGTTACGGGTAAATTATAAAAATCCTATCGGGGAAGAAATATGATTAAAACCTACAGCGTAAAAGCATCTGAGATACAGAGAGACTGGCATCTAGTCGATGCCACCGACCAGGTCCTCGGCAAGCTGGCTACCCAGGTGGCGCAGCTGCTGATGGGAAAGCACAAACCGATGTTCTCGAAACACATCGATACCGGTGATAACGTTGTCGTGATAAACGCCGCTAAGGTGAAGGTTACCGGCAACAAGATGAAGCAGAAGCTTTACTACCGGCATTCGGGATATCCCGGCGGACTGAAATCGATAAGCCTGGAAAAATTGATGGAAACTTACCCTGAACGGGTGGTGGAATATGCCGTG
>MGML01000189.1:3077-3285 GCA_001796415.1 Chloroflexi bacterium RBG_13_46_14 | reverse complement strand
CCTTCCACCCCAGGCGGACAGGGGACTTTTTTATTGGTTGGGATTATCGTCATATTATGATGATAATCCCTTGTCTAGTCTTGTTTCGCCGCTTCACGCCGACGTCTCACTGAATTCACCGGTGGTGAATTGTATGTCGAAGTGAAATATATTTCTCTTAATGTTTCTTATTATTAACGGGCAGTGTTTAAGCCCCTTTGGCACGAAA
>MGML01000189.1:2523-3041 GCA_001796415.1 Chloroflexi bacterium RBG_13_46_14 | reverse complement strand
CCCATCCATAACTCAGCTTCTCCGCCGAGATCGTAAGGATCATCCGGGTTTGTTCCGGCAAAACCTATAAGCTCGTCATAAGGATGTGTGTGGGCTCCCTGCATGCCGGGTTCTTCTCCTGCGAAGACCCACTGGCAGATGACGATATTCGCCCCTTCTATCATACGAGGAGTAAGTGCCATCAGCATGTGTAATTCAGGGCGTTCGACTTTAGCATCGAATCCTCCTTGCTGGGGAGGGGCATCTTCCGGCGGCGGCGCAGGAACATGACCTTTGATAATATATTTTTCGTATTGTCGTTCAACCATTTATGAGTACTCCTTCATAATTACTCAATTGTGTCCTGAGTTTACCTTTATCCATCTCCGGAATCAATACAATAAAATAAAAAATCTCCCTCTTCCCGGATCAGGAAGAGAGAGATGAAAATCCCGAGTCTGATTTGATGATTTATTTAACGGGTTTGAACTTCGGCAGGGTTATCTTGTCGTTTACGTCCTCATAGACCACCTCGACCG
>MGML01000189.1:0-2165 GCA_001796415.1 Chloroflexi bacterium RBG_13_46_14 | reverse complement strand
GTAGTCTTCCTTGCTCATCGGCCTGTCATAAAAGGTCGCTCTGGGGTTAAGGTTCGCCCATTTACGCTGTGACATCGCTATCTCAGCCCAGGTATCCGGCCCTGTCCTGTACTCGTGCATCGCCCTTCGTGCCGCCAGGCCGTACTCCATATTTGCCCCGAATAGTCCGTAGGCCATCTGAGGTGGCATGACGCCGCCGCCTCCCATCATGCCGAAACTGACGGATTTACTTGCTGTCCCGTACAGGCACAGCACGTAATTAGCCTGCCCTGTTACCACCGCGAACATCGCGTGGGCGGTGATGCACGGGGCGGTTGCTCCCATCACATCTTCGTTGGCCAGCAGTTTGAGATTGTTTAATCCCAGTTTGGCGGCAACTGAATATGATTGTTGCCCTATCGTCGGCTGAATAAGCAGGCCGTCGATATCGTCTTTCTTTAACCCGGCATCTTCGATGGCTGCCTTGGCAGCTTCCTGCGCGAAACTCAATGCACTTCTGCCCGGTACTGTCCCCTGCTCTTTCGTGTATCCCACGCCGACAATCGCCGCCTTGTCCCTGAAATCTCCTAGATTCATATAAAAACCTCCAAGTATTTTGTGAACTATGTTTATTATATACCTGAACTGATTCACGACTCCAGTTTCATGAACCTGAAAAACCGGGTAATACCCCGTGATATTGACAAATGGTATCTCAAGAACTACACTCCAGTGTACTCGAAAGCGAACTTTGGAATAAGGAGTGTCGAAATGGCGAAAGAAATCATACTGTATAATCTTGCCGAGCACGTAACCGATGAGGAATACCAGGATTATGTCAAGAACGAGAAGGGACCTCTGCTCGACTCGCTTTCATCGGTCAAGAAATTCGAACTGGTAAAAGTAACCGGTTCGGCTTCAGGGGATAGTCCCTATAAGTACGTAGGCATCATGCATATTACCAGCCTGGAGGAGTTCTCTCGGAAGGACGCCCCTTCTCAGGCATTCCAGGAGTTCATGAAGAAATGGCAGTCAATGGTCAGCGACTTTAAAATACTCGCCGGAGAAGAGATTTATTAGTAAGAATGATCCATAAAGCAACCGAATAGTACCTTACTAATCATTAATTGACAGGAGGAAGCTAATGCTGGACCAGACAAGTCAATGGTACAAACTACAGTATCCCGAGTGCTTCGTCGACGAAGAAGCCCGCATGATGCAGAAAACACTGGCCGATTTTGTAGACCAGGAAATCATGCCTGTCCGTGATAAGATCGACGATGACGTAACTCACCAGGAAATAATCAATCCTATCCTGAAAAAGCTGCAGGTAGACCTTGGCTGCCAGAAGAATATGATACCCAGGGACTACGGCGGCAATGAACTGCTCTCAATAGTAATCGGAGCTCTTAAACAGGAACAGATAGCCAGAGGCGACTACGGCATAAGCATGCACAGCGCCGTTACGGACTGGGGCTGGACCCCGGCCACTCTTGCCTACCTGATGGAGCCGTCTCCCGAGGCGAAAGCCTGGGGGAAAGCCGTTCTTGACGAATTTGCGTCCATGTTTACCGGTAATGAACACAGGGCTGCCTGCTTTAACATGAGTGAAGCCGAGTCTGCCTGCGACATTGAGAATCTTACCAACGAAGGCAAGACAATCGGCGTCAGGGCGAAACTCGAGGGTGACGAGTGGGTAATCAACGGCAACAAGTTCTGGGCTTCCAACGCCGGGGTGGCCGACCTTAATTGCGTTATCTGTAATATCGACCCAAGGCTCGGTAAAGACGCTTTCGCCCTTATTTATGTACCTGAACCCTGGCCGGGTGTGTCCCATGGAAAATTCGAGGTGAAATGCGGGATGCAGGCTGACCGGAACACCGCCACCTACTTCGATGATGTCAGGGTTCCCAGAGCCTGGGGACTGCAGGGACCGGTAGCCTGGTCGATTTTCGAGACAACTGTGTCCGCTCCCATGCCATTGAATTCAGGTCATACCATAGGTATACTTCAGGGTGCGTTCGACGTGCTGAACGAGTATACCGCCCGGCGAGTGGCCGGCGGCAGACCGATAAACCAGCACCTTTCCGCCGCCATGATTCTCGGTGAAATGGCTTCCTTCATTACGGTGGGAAGAGCCGCCTTCCTTGAACTCGCCCACGAATATGACCGTATGGATATATACG
>MGML01000188.1:8127-9293 GCA_001796415.1 Chloroflexi bacterium RBG_13_46_14 | reverse complement strand
GGGTGGAAGAGGTGGACGGGGAAATACCCGCTTTACCACGTCTATAAACCAGGCGCCGCGGATAGCCCAGAAAGGCGAAAAAGGCGAAGAACGTACCATGGTGCTGGAAATGCGGTTGATCGCCGATGCAGGCATTATTGGCTTCCCCAACGCCGGAAAATCTACTCTTCTATCTAGGGTGTCGGCCGCCAACCCGAAAATCGCCGGCTATCCCTTTACGACGCTGGAACCGGTTCTCGGTGTTGTTGAAACAGGAAGCAAAGAATTTATAATAGCTGAAATACCGGGATTGATAGAAGGCGCCCACCTGGGCAAAGGACTCGGTCACGATTTCCTGAGACATATTGTTCGGACCAGAGTGTTGATTCACCTGGTCGACGGCACTTCCGAATCACCGGTTGAGGATATGATCAAGGTCAATAATGAATTAAGTCTTTATGATCCGGAACTGGCCAGGAAACCCCAGATAGTCGTTGTGAATAAGATAGATATGTCCGGGATGAAAGAACGCCTGGATGATATCAGCGATGAGTTCAGGCAGGCAGGTGTATCAGTGAGATTTATCTCGGCAGAAACCGGAGAAGGGATTCAATATCTGGTTGAAGAGACCGGAGTATTGCTGGAGAAAATCGGAAAACGCGACCTGGCAGGTATGAAAGTACCAGCGGCGGTATTCCGTCCTCAGCCGAAACAGACAGAAGTTTCAATCGATAAAGACGGCGATATCTACGTTATCAATGCTCCTGCCCTGGAAAGGATTATCGCTGCCGTGGACATGACGAGTGATGAGGTACGTCGTCAACTGCAGCTTCCCATGGCAAGGTATGGCGTCACCAGAGCGCTTGAGAAGGCTGGAGTCCAGCCTGGTGATAAAATCAGATGCGGCGATTTCGAGTGGGAATGGTAGCGTTCATTATGAGGCACATATAATGAAAACAGGGATACTTGGCGGAACATTCGATCCCGTCCATAACGCCCATTTGATGATAGCCGGAGAAGCTCTTAAACGGCTCGAACTGGATGAGATACTTTTCATCCCGACATCCCATACGCCTCTGAAGGAAGATACTGTCATCACGCCGGTGGAACACCGGGTGAAGATGTTGGAACTCGCCATCACCGGTAATCCTGCCTTTAGACTATCCAGGATTGAAATAGACCGGGCG
>MGML01000188.1:7957-8068 GCA_001796415.1 Chloroflexi bacterium RBG_13_46_14 | reverse complement strand
AAGCGCTACAGACATACGGAAAAGAGTGGCTGCCGGCTTATCGATTAGCGGTCTTGTCCCAATTCCGGTGGAGAAATATATACTAGAAAAAGGACTGTACAAAAACAATAA
>MGML01000188.1:0-7913 GCA_001796415.1 Chloroflexi bacterium RBG_13_46_14 | reverse complement strand
CGAAAAACTGAAAGCGGCGGACGCGATAATACTGGCATCGCCGGTATATTACGGTTCGGCGACTTCGCTGATAAAATCTCTGATGGACAGGGTCGGGTATATTGGCGGTCAGCGCGGAGTATTTGCGGGGAAAGTCGGCGGACCGCTGGTAGTCGCCCGGCGCGCCGGACAGAATTTCACCCACGCCCAGTTGCTTTTCTGGTTCCATATACTCGGATTCTACATGCCTGGCTCGACCTACTGGAACATTTCATTCGGCCGTGAAAAAGGCGAAGTAAACGACGATGAAGAAGGCCTCCAGACCGCCTGGAACTTCGGTAAAAACATCGCCCACCTCGTAAAGAAACTCAAGGCTTAATAATTCTAGAGTATCCGGACAAACTTGAGAATATCTCAATTCTGCAGCGAAATTATCCTTTCTCAGGATAAGCCGCTTTCAATACGCGTAAAGCTCTCAGGGTGATCCACTTGCTGGGTTGCCCTTTCTTTTCTTGTATGCCCACGTAGGTATGTTCCAGCCGCCAGCGTCCCTGCCGGTTTTGCTTGCTGATGACCAGGTCCAGCGCATTGGCCAATCTGGGATTCTGGGCTTGGCCCATCGCTGCCAGAACCTCCAGGTTCTGAAGTACATCGGCGCTGGTGCCGAGTGGATAGAAGAACGTGAACCACCTTGAGCTGGGCCTGTTCCCCGTGTTAAAGGGGTAATCGGCGACCGCCGGGTCACGGCTCAGGAGAAAGTCCACACCCAGTTTGATAGCCTCATGCATACTCTTGGTCCGCTGTGCCTGAGGTACCTTGTTCAAGGCAATCATTGCCTTGATTGCTCCCCAGGCGCATGGCAGATTAGCATTGCGGTCGGAACAGGCGAATGGAGGAGATGAATACCCGGACTTTTCGTAACGTTTTTTTGTGTCACGGCTCGAAGCGTCAGCCACTCCTTCTCCGGTAATAGTCTGAGCCAGCCATTCCATTGCTGTCTGCAGTCGTGGATCGTCAAGCCAGCCGAAATCTATCAGAGCTGCCCCCATGATACCCGCCGTGCAATGCGAGAAATCAGAAAGTGCGCCGGTAAATGACAGACCGCCATTGCTGTCGATGTATCTGGAAAGCAGGATTTCACAGCCGGCGCGAATGCGCGGATCAGCTCCGTCCGCACCGAGTTGCGCCATATTAATGAGAGTATATTCAGTCCTGCGGTATTTAGGTCTGAAACTGAATCCTGGCTTGTCCCAATATTCCTCCAGGATTACCGGTACAGGTCCGCTTGTCATGATAGCCGCCTTAGCAGCTTTGACTTCCTTGTCATTCTCGTCCCGGCCGAGGATATCACGCAAAGCATAATAGCGGATGGCTGGCTGGCTCCTGTCATTCTCCAGCAGCCACGGAACTGGATCTCCATTCAGTTTGTCTTTCCAGCCAGTCATAAGAACAAAGCCTTATTATTAACCATGGTTGATATTCGGATGAGTTTTTAGCATAAATTTGATAAATAATAGAACGAATATTCTAATATGTCAAATTGTATTTTCTTCTCTGAAGGAATAGGAACACGCTTGGAAAGGAGGTTCATCGTATCCATGAAAAAGGCTAAAAAATAATGATGAAGAAGGAACGCAGCTAGGTTATAATCAAGATTATTTTGGTGGATAGAACAAACCAACAATCAGCCATTCACCAGGGTGATTGTTTATCGTGCCTACAAAGAAATGAATATCTTTACCTAAAGCCATTTCGGTTTCATATTTATCTCTGAATTTTTGTTCCCATTGTCTACCATATTTCCTTCTCCATGATAGGAATGATGCACCTACTTCCCAATCTGTGCATTCAATTTCGTGCCCTGTACAGTTTTTTTCATTACATTTGAATTGGTAACTAAATTTATAGGGGAGTTTTTCAAGTTGATGTTGTGGTATATTATCGAACATTGGATACTGCCTGAGGCTTGTCAATTCATCATCATTCCATTGATCTATAGTAGATTCTATTTTTAAGCCTGTAATCACTCGGGGTTTGAAGAAGCCGAGAGTTGGATACTTATTAGTATCACGCTCTGATTTTAGAGAGCAAAGTGAATCACTCATCAAAGGAAATATTATATCTTTTCTTTTCAACCATTTGTTTTCTGTTGAGAGTTTTTGACCTAGTATATTTACAGAATCAACGTTTAGTTTATAACTTTCACGTCTAAAATCAGAGTGGGACTTGGTTACTTCTGCTTCAATATATTGATATTTAACAAAACGTTTATCCTGCGTTAAAAACCTGTAGGGAACCGGGAATAACCTAATCCATTCTCCATCTTCAGTAATCCCTGCTGTACAGGAAACTTCAATTGATTTACGAGAAGGAACCGGATAAGTTCTTACTGTAATAAGAACTTTTTTCTTTACCCATTTTTCATAGGTTTCCATTTATTATATTATATGTATATGAACTACAAATCACAACCTGTAAATCCTAATCTTTCAAGGCCGAGAAAAATTCTATGTCTATGGCATTCAGTAGGATCTAATTCCGAACACATAAGAACAATAGGATGATCCATTGTATTAAAGAAAGAATCAAGATTTTTCTTAATGATATTCGGAAGAATATATGTGTCATACCAATTCCATATATCATCACGATTTGACTTACCTATACTAAATGCCCGTATCTCGCGGGGTACTCCCCAATCTGGTCGATGTATATATATTAATCCGTGAGTTTCAAGTTTTTTTCCCAGATTACTCTTACTGAATTCTGGTTTATATCGACTTACTGGTGAAAATCGTATATCTACTAAAGTTACCACACCAGCCATTTGGAGCGAATCAATAAACTCATTTATATTTCTGCCCGAATATCCAATGGTAAAAAAATCTGGCTCTGATGTGTGGTGAAGTATATTCCATCTTCTTTTACTACGAATCTGGTCTACTCTTTTTTTTTCGGGAAGTTTGAGATATGATTCTACCAATGTACAGACTCCGAAGTATTTATTGAATGCGCCAACGAATTATACCATTATGATCTTTTTCTCGCACTAATCCTATATTATCTTCCATACGATACACCCATTTATTATTCGGCCATTTTTGAGGAAGATGAGCTTTGGTCCGGATTTCTGTCCAAGTCATAGGATTTCCTTCCTTATCCAGTACTGATTTGATGGTATTGGCAAATTCTTGATATGACATAGGCGACTTTGTTTTCGGAACATTCCAATAAGGGCTTTTACACCTGGGGCAAACTCTAGGTTCTTTATTTTCTTTTTTCGGAAACCATTCGTGACTACAACGTTCACATCTGAAGCCCATCAATGTGATTGGGACTCTTCCCATTGTTTACTCCTAACAGCTTAGTATACTGTTAATAATATATACTTATAAAATAATATATTTCAAGAGTAACTATACTCTTGTGCTAAAGACTTTTACATCCGATTAATAAGAGTAATAACACTAATACCTCATCGGATTCAACACATAGATAGCCCAGCCAAGGAACTCCCGCTCATACCGGAGGTAATTGTACTGGTCTTTCCGAAGGCGGTCGATAACATCCTGACGTTCAGGATGATCAGGATTATCGCTTATCCATCGCACCAGACCGCGCCAGTTTCCCGCGTTGTACCTGTCCCAGTCATCGTGACTCGCCCTGACCATGTACTCTATATCATACCCTTCTTCGTTTGAGACCTGTAAAATCTCATGTTCGTACAAGGTGCCGGGTGGCGCCGCATGGTCGATATAATCCTGTGGAATATCGCTCTTCAGCCAGTAAGGTTCACCGATAACCAGCCTGCCGTCTGGCTTGACGAATCGCTTTAAACCCTGGATAGTTGGTCTGAAACCATCCCAGATAAAGGTGGCGCCGATACATAAACCTGCGTCATAAACCCGATCATCTGGCGCGTACTCCCTGCCGTTCGCACATACCAAATCTATACGCTTATCCAGTTTTTTTCCTTTTATCCTGTTAATTGCTGTTTTATAAAAGTATTCGCTGATATCTATACCCGTACCCGAGATTCCGAATTTTTCTGCCCAGAGTGCCAGCAATTCGCCCTTGCCGCAGCCGAAATCGATCACGCGGCTGTCAGCATTAAGGTCAAGTACGTCGCCGACTGCGAGTATTTTCTCAGGTGATGACGGATTCAGTATCTCCAGGTATTTATGTGATATATCCATCAATTCAAAAAAATCCATTGTTTGTTGATACTCCTTTATTATAAGAATAAACAAAAAGCCGCTCCCGAAGGAACGGCAATATATTTAAGATTGTTAAATTATATCTAGCCGGAAACCTTCCGGGATGTTATTACCAGTTCGTCACACTTTATCGCAGTCATAATCATCCCTCCATTGATTTCCGTATTACATACATTAACTTAGCGTGTGATGGCTAGACATCCAGGTTCTGGACACTCTTGGCGCGCGCCTGGATGAATGCCTTGCGCGGCGGAACCTCTTCTCCCATTAAAGTATGGAAGATATGGTCCGCGTCTACCGCGTCATCGATATTGACTGTCAGAAGCGTCCGGGTATCCGGGTTCATCGTTGTCTCCCAGAGCTGCTCGGCGCTCATCTCACCAAGGCCTTTGTAACGCTGTATATCGATATTCCTGGCACCCTTGAATTCTTTCAGGGCTTCATCCCTTTCCTGTTCCGAGTATACCCATTTCTCCGTCTTGCCGTGTTTGACACGGAACAGCGGCGGCTGTGCGATATAAAGGTGTTGGTTATGGATCAACTTCGCCATGTGCCGGAAGAAAAAGGTAAGCAGCAGTGTCCTGATATGAGAACCGTCGACATCGGCGTCGGTCATCAGTATCACCCGGTGATAGCGAAGTCGCGAAAGATCAAGGTCGTCGTCTATCCCGGCTCCCAGTGCGGTGATGATAGCCCGGATTTCCGCGTGCGCCAGCATCTTGTCTGACGGCGCTTTTTCTACATTCAGGATTTTACCTCGCAGCGGGAGGATCGCCTGGAAACGAGGGTTCCTGCCCTGCTTGGCGGAACCACCGGCGGAATCACCCTCGACCAGGTAGAGTTCGCAGTGCGCAGGGTCTTTCTCGGAGCACTCTGCAAGTTTCCCGGGCAGTGTAGCGGAAAGCAGGCTGGTCTTCTTTATGATCAGGTCCCGGGCTTTTCTTGCGGCTTCCCTTGCCTTGGCGGCAAGTATGACCTTTTCCATTATTCTTTTAACGTCGTCAGGGTGTTCTTCAAAGAAGAGTGACAGACCCTCGCCGACCACGCTCTCGACAATTCCCTTTGTTTCGGGGTTGCCAAGCTTGCCTTTTGTCTGACCTTCGAACTGCGGTTCTGAGAGCTTTACACTGATAACTGCGGCCAGTCCCTCTCTCACATCCTCACCTGAAAGGTTGGGGTCGTCATCCTTAAGAAACTTGCCTTTATGTGCAACATCGTTGAGAACACGGGTTAAAGCCGTGCGGAAACCGGTAAGGTGGCTGCCGCCGTCAACCGTGTTAACGCAGTTCGCGAAACTCAGGACAGTCTCGTTAAAACCGTCGTTGTACTGGAGAGAAGCTTCCACCATGGTACTGTTTAGGGCCTTGTGGATATATATCGGCTGCTTCATTCGCACGTCCCTGCCCCGGTTAAGATGGCGGACGAAACTGCTGATTCCTCCCTCGAAGTAGAAGGTCCTCTCATCGTCTGTTCTCTCATTGATTACTTTTATCTCCAGCCCCTTGTTCAGGTAGGCCATTTCGCGGAATCTATCGGCAAGGGTGCTAAAGTTATAATTGACAGTACCGAATATTTCCTCGTCGGCGAGGAATATCGTTGTAAGCCCGGAACCTTCCGCCTCGCCGGTTTCGGTAACCCTGCTTTTGGGAATACCTTGAAAATACTCCTGTTCGTATTGTTTCCCTTCCTGCTTAACAATTACCTTGCACCAGGCCGAAAGGGCATTTACCACCGAAGCGCCGACGCCGTGAAGACCGCCGGAAACCTGGTAGGTCTTACCGCCGAATTTGGCGCCGGCATGGAGTACCGTCATCACGGTTTCCAGGGCGGATACCTTGGTGGTGGGATGTTCTTCCACCGGGATACCGCGGCCGTTATCTTCAACCTTGATGGAATTGTCCGCCTGTATGGTGATAAGTATTTTATCGCAGAAGCCGGCCATGGCTTCATCGATGCTGTTATAAACGATTTCGTATACCAGGTGGTGAAGACCGTTGACATCAGTACTGCCGATGTACATACCGGGTCGCTTGCGGACGGCTTCACGTCCGCCCAGTACGTGAATTTCCTGCGCGGAATATTTCTTGGGATTCTTCTTGGTCTTAGTATCTGCAGTATTTTCGGCCATAGATACGTTTTACTCCTTATATAGTGCCTGAAAAGTGACCGGACAAATGAACACAGCGTAGATTTTTTTGGGATGAACAGGTGCTTGCTAATAACTCCGAAAGGCAACCGGTAGTATATGCGGATTTATAAGTTAGCATCGAACTCTATTATACCATAAATCGAGCGTAAAGTGAAGTTTTTAAAAGTACAGTGTTGAGGGTACATCTTGTTGGTACTAATGTCTTTGCGAGATTCGCCGCCTGCTCGCCGTTCCTCCAACCAACACCGTCTTTGTACTAAAGGTATGGGACTGTTCTGGTCGCAGGCGGCGTGTTGACAAACGCAAGAAACCTGTTCATACTATGCGGGTTGTCCTGTCCGCCCATAATAAATATGGGAGTAACTATTATTAATATTGAAGATATTTTAAAGACAGTACACGAATATTCCAGAAAACCTTCCCTGTTCGAGCCGGGCGAAGAAACATTCTGGGATGACGACTATATATCGATAGGTATGCTGCAGGCACACCTCAGCCAGGAACACGAAGCAGCCAGTAGAAAGACTGAAGCTATCGACGCCCAGGTCGAACACCTGACATTCACCGGTATTCTGAAAGAAGGCGACCGGGTCCTTGACCTTGGATGCGGTCCGGGACTTTATGCGAGCCAACTCTGCCGGAAAGGACTGATAGTTACCGGGGTTGACATATCCCGCAGGTCCATAGAATACGCGATTAAATACGCCGTGGGAAACGGCCTGGATATCGATTACCGTCTTGCCGACTTTTTCAGCGTCGACTTTTCTGGTGAGTTCGACGCCGTAATGCAGATATACGGCGAACTAAATACATTTTCGGATGAAAAGCGAGACATGTTCCTTGCGCTGATGCATAAAGCTCTGAAGCCTGAAGGCCTGTTTATATTCGATGTCACTACGAGAGAGTTGAGGAATAAAGAAGGAGCGGGAAACCGCTGGTACCTGTTCGATGGCGGTTTCTGGCGTCCGGGTAAACACCTGTTCCTCGAGGAAGGGTTCGACTACCCCGATGATGATGTCTGGCTCGACCAGTATATTATTGTAGATGAGAAAAAAGTAACGGTATACCGTAACTGGTTTCGCGATTATTCACTCAAGACTATAAGAGACGTACTGGAAAAAGCCGGCTTCTCTATCCTGCAGATCTGGAACGACCTGGATGGCACACCCTGTGAAGAAGGCGGCGACTGGTTGGCGGTTGTAGCAAAGAAAGTATGAGTCGGTCAGCTCAGTCGGTAATATCTGGTACACCTTCGGCGGATATCCCGCGGTAAGTAAAGGTAACGGCAGAGATTGCCCTGGCCCTGGTAAGCAGGTGGTCCGCTTATCTCCGTTCGACGATAAGCAGGCTGTTGCCCCTGCGTTTCTCTCTCTTCTTCACGGTCAGCCTGTTCTGGTTCTGTAATCCTGTCACGATGCGGGTTATGGCGGTTGAACTGGCCGATAGCAGGGCTTTCCCGCCCGGAATAAGCTCCTCGGCAATCCTGGAAATGTCGGCACTGATTGCCTTGACACCCTCGTCTTCTCTAATCGTGCCGATTACCATATCCGCCGACCGGGGAGTATCGG
>MGML01000187.1:6972-8351 GCA_001796415.1 Chloroflexi bacterium RBG_13_46_14 | reverse complement strand
GTCCGGTATCAAACGGCTTGGTGTTGTTAGCAAGGAGAGTCGGATTAATAATGGAGGCCAATTGGGATATCGTGTATTTATTACTATTGAGGGAAAACCGGCCATCCGGCAGAGCTAAGTTAACGTTAATATTATGAGCGACCAGGCAGGCGCTATTTAAACAACAAAGAGGGACAGCCGTCGTCTCTTGATCGGTATGGCAATCTGTTATTGAAGACATCGAAGTATCGGCCGAGACTGGCGATGCTCCGACTACCAGGATAACTGCAAAGAACATGACTAAACAGATTATTTTAGTCAACTTCTTCCCCATGCCTTTATTATAAGGGAAAAATTACGGTTAAGCAATAGGTGATTTTTCTATACCCGAATTGTCCTCCCAGGTTTAAGAAGCCCTTCACGTTCGGCAGCTTCTATCATCGGCGATTCAAGGCATGAGCCGAGATTTCATCCTCAACCATGAGACAATCTTAATGGAGCTCTTGCTTTCCGTATTAGTTTCATTGACAGACTTTTAAAACTGCTTCTATACTATGAATAGAAGGGATATCCTGGTACAACCTTAGGCAAGTCACAGAACTTAATGCATCAAGTAATTCAGCCTGGCCTATTTGCGGCCATAATCTAAGAGTAATCTTTACAGAAAGTGGTAAGACATGGGATTTCTATTTCGAGGTCAAAAAAAAGAGAACAAAGACAAACCGGAGGCGACCAGCGGCGTTGCTGCAGCAGGCAGCCCTGCTGTTACAAATGATATGGCTAACGCCACGACGATCGATAAACCTTCCGGGCATGACCGGCCAAAGACAATCGGTGAATTAAAAACCTCCGGATATGCCCCCTTACCCATAAGAGAAGAAATGAGGCGTAACCTGATTGCCCTGATTAAAGATAAAAAACCTATTTTCAATGGTATTATCGGCTATGACAACACGGTAATTCCGCAGGTTGAAAATGCAATACTGTCCGGGCAAAACATCATCTTCCTGGGAGAAAGAGGCCAGGCCAAATCCCGTGTCATGCGCCTGCTTACCGGATTGCTGGACGAAGCCGTCCCTGCCATCCGCGGCTGCGAAATCAACGATAATCCTTTTGCACCGGTCTGCAAGGCCTGCCTGGAAAAAGTCGCCCGGGAAGGAGATAACACGGAAATAGTCTGGCTCTCGCAGCGGGACAGGTACGGCGAAAAACTAGCCACCCCGGATACGACCATCGCCGACCTCATAGGCGATGTCGACCCCATCAAAGTTGCTGAAGGACGTTATCTTTCCGATGAGCTGACCATCCATTACGGGATCATCCCGCGAACCAACCGCGGAATTTTCTGTATCAACGAGCTGCCGGATCTGACGGAAAGGCTCCAGGTCGGCCTGTTCAAT
>MGML01000187.1:6585-6831 GCA_001796415.1 Chloroflexi bacterium RBG_13_46_14 | reverse complement strand
CAGATTCGCACCCATTATCCACTCACCATCAAAGACGAAATAGCCATTATGGAGCAGGAATGGCAGAGGTTCGCCGATGGCCAGACGAATTTTGTGGTCCCCGGTTACTTCAAGGAAATAATCGCCGAAATAACCCACCAGGCCAGGAAAAGCGCCGACATCGGGCAGCGGTCCGGCGTTAGCGTCAGGGTTTCTATAGCCAATATGGAAACAGTGGTCGCCAATGCTATCCGGCGGGCTATCATA
>MGML01000187.1:6166-6521 GCA_001796415.1 Chloroflexi bacterium RBG_13_46_14 | reverse complement strand
GCAAAGTAGAAATGGAAGGATTCGAGGAAAAGAACGAGCAGAAAATCATCGACGATCTCATTAAAAGGGCCGTGCTCATCGTATTTAACAGGTATTTTCAATTCGAAGAGCTCGACCCCATCGCCAAACAGTTCAACGGCGGATTCAACGTGGAGACATCAGAGACGATGAGCGCCGTATCATATTTGCGTTACTTAAAGGAAATCCCCGGTATGGCTAAAGGGGTAAAAAAACTGACGGAAAAGGAAACGCCCGAGGTCACCGCGTCAGCTATTGAGTTTATTCTTGAAGGTGCACATCTGAATAAACGGCTCAACAAAACAAAGGTCCAGGGCAAGACAATCTACAAGCATTA
>MGML01000187.1:5260-6065 GCA_001796415.1 Chloroflexi bacterium RBG_13_46_14 | reverse complement strand
GACGGCGACCTGGCGGAAGCGCTCCGTATGATGCAACGCAACGGACTCTCCGACAGACTAGGAAGGCGTTTGCCCAGCCTGCGGGAGATGATGGAGAGATTACAGGGGCGGAGAAAGGAACACCTGGGAAAATACAAACTCGGTTCGATGATGGAGGACATCCGGAAAAAGCTGGACGAGATCATAGATACCGAACGCAAGGCTATTGAACACCGCCTGGATGAAGCCAGGCAAAAAGCGGCCGACAGCAACCAGGAGATAAGCCCGGAAATGCGGGAAAAGCTGCTCAAGAACCTCGAGGAACGGGCATCCGGAAATCTGGAGAAGCTGGAAGCCCTGCCGAAAGACGTCGGCGGCAGGCTAAAAGACCTGAACCAGTACGATTTCATGGATGGAGAGGCCAGGAAGCAGTTCCAGGAACTCATGGATATGTTGAAAAGAAATGTCATGTCCTCATACGCTAAAGACATGACGCAAAGGCTAAAAAACATGGACGCCGATTCGCTCGCGGCCATGCGGCATTTCATGGAAGCTATTAACCAGATGCTGGAGGCGCGGCGGCGGGGGGAAGAACCGGACTTTGATGCTTTCATGAAGCAATTCGGCAGCTTCTTCGGCGATAATCCGCCCAAGAACCTGGATGAGCTGATTGAACGTCTTCAACAGCAGATAGCCCAGGCGCAGGCCTTGATGGAAAGCCTTTCCCCGGCAGACCGGGCAGAGCTCCAGGATCTGATAGATTCCATGCTGGACGAGACCACGAAATACGAGATGGCGAAGATGATGGCCAACATGGAGTCATTGT
>MGML01000187.1:4627-5242 GCA_001796415.1 Chloroflexi bacterium RBG_13_46_14 | reverse complement strand
CCGAAGGCTACGATTTTTCCGGCAAACAATCGATATCCTATTCCGAAGCCCTGAAACTGATGGAACACCTCCAGAAAATGGACCGCCTGGAAGAACAGTTCATGGATTCTAAATACGACGGTTCACTCGATGAAATTGATGAACGGCTGGTAAAAGAGCTCCTGGGAGATAATTCGGCGGAAGAGCTCAAGATGATGCGGGATGTTACCAGGATGCTGGAAGATGCCGGTTATATCAGAAAGAACCGCGGTCAATACGAACTCACACCTCGGGGGATGAGGAAAATAGGGGAAAAAGCCCTGAATACCGTCTTTACCAGCCTGAAAAAAGACCGCAGCGGCTCCCATAACGTCCGGCAACAGGGGAGCGGCGGCGAAAGGACCGATGACACAAAAAAATACGAGTTCGGCGACGACTTTGATTTGCATATTCAGAAAACGCTTACCAACGCTATCCTGCGCAAACCTCAGGTACCCATCAAACTCGGTGTCGAAGATTTTGAGGTATTCCGGCAAGAGCAGACCACGCGTTCAGCCACCGTCATCATGCTGGACATGAGCCGGTCGATGCAGATGGGAGGCAATTTCGAAGCCGCAAAGATCGTCTCCATCGCCC
>MGML01000187.1:4390-4571 GCA_001796415.1 Chloroflexi bacterium RBG_13_46_14 | reverse complement strand
TCCGCCGTCGCCCGGCGTATGACCACGGAGGAGCTGACTTATATCAGCTGGGACGATTTCACGCCTTACACGAACATGCAGCACGGATTCATGACGGCCCGGAAAATCCTTGCCAAAGAACGCGCCGCCAATAAACAGGTAATAATGATCTCGGACGGGCAGCCCACTTCGCACATCGAGA
>MGML01000187.1:4274-4338 GCA_001796415.1 Chloroflexi bacterium RBG_13_46_14 | reverse complement strand
GCTGCGGGAGGTCAATAATTGCACCCGCGCCGGCATCGTTATTAATGTGTTCATGTTACCCAGC
>MGML01000187.1:1046-4227 GCA_001796415.1 Chloroflexi bacterium RBG_13_46_14 | reverse complement strand
CGGGCGGGTATTCTTTACCGAACCGGGCGACCTGGGGAAATATATCATCGTAGATTACATCAATAACAAAAAAACGAAGACTTAAAATCATTCGAAAAGCCGGAAGCGGCAACGGAATCGGGGGAAGGGAATCCATGGCCAAAACCTATTGGTGGGGGAACTGGGCATTCAATAAAGTCGATGAGACTCTTTCCATCCTCGATGTCATAAAGTGGGGAGAGTTCGACAGCAAACTGTCCGGCCTGCTGTGGCTGTTAATGGAGCAAAGACCTTCCCTGATAGTAGCCGCCGGCCCCAGCTGGGCAGGGAAATCCACACTCTTTCACTCCCTGCTTGATTTCCTCCCTCCCGATATCAGCCAGGTAACACTACGCGGCTTTGAGGAGGACTTCAGGGCGCTAGAATACCGCAAACCGGAAAATACCTACCTCATCACCGAAGAAATCAGCAACCATAGCTACGAATACCTATGGGGCTACCAGGTAGCCAGGGCTTTCCAGCTTGTAGCTAAAGGGTTTGCCCTGGGAGGCACAATACACGCCCGCAATATCAAGGAAGTAGCCCATATTCTTAACGCCATGGGCGTACCGGCGCCACAGATAGCGAAATTGGGAGTAATCATCACCCTCCAGGTTGCGCGGGGGCGCAATTTGGACAGCGAACCGATTCGCTATGTAGATATGGTGAGTACCTTCACCACTACCGAAGACGGACTAGTGGCACAAATCCTGGCGATGCGGCACCTACCGGAAGAAAAATTCAGTTACCCCGAGGAAGCAGCCCTACAGGATACACTCTCCAGGAAATTCGGCGTCAAATACGATTCCATAACGAAAGAAATAGAGCGCCGCGGGGAACATATCAGCCAGCTCTATAAAGAGAAAGCAACCCGGGAAGAGGTGAGGAAAGTAATCAATAGAATTTATCAATCACGAATTACTTGACCTTCATCAGCATGGGTTCTATCGGTAATATATCAGGCACCCACGTCATTGAGATCGACTTTGTCTCCATGAATTCTTCTCTACAGTTTTTCAGCGTTTGTGAATAAACCAATGTACGATTGTGAACAATTCAAGCGATGTGTCTCGACTGCAAGTGTTACGTTTAAACTGCCGGTTAACTCACCGATTCTAACGTTAAATGCCCCTGCTGGGGCAGGGGTACGGTACGCCCACTTTCGCTGACCAGAAACGTCGAGAACCAAAGTCGAGAAAAGAGAGGTAGGAAAGGTTTAGAGAGAACAGGGGCCGTCTTCACGGTGTTAAAATGAATTGCTTCCTTACCTGTATATCCCTGGATGATCTTCCCACCAGTATCTCAAATTCACCAGGTTCAGCGACCCATTTTTTACTACCCGGGTCATAAAAAGACAGAGCCTCTTTATTAAGTATAATCTCCACAGTCTTCGTCTCTCCGGGGTCCAGGGCTACTTTGCGGAATGCTTTTAGCTCTTTCGGCGGCCGCGGCACGCGAGACTCGATATCTGATACATAGACCTGTACGACTTCTTTTCCCGGCACCTTACCTGTATTCTTGATATCGATACTAACCTCTATCTCAGCCACAGCTTTGATTGTTGCCGGAGAAATTTTCAAGTTGCTGTACTTAAAACTGGTATAGGAAAGCCCGTGCCCGAAGGGGAACAAAGGCTCTATCCTCTCAGAATCATAGTAGCGGTAGCCGACGAAGATTCCTTCGCCGTAAAGCACTTTGCCGTTTTCTCCGGGATAGTTGGCAAAGGCAGGGTTATCTTTAAAATGGCGGGGGAAAGTATCCGGTAGCTTACCGGAGGGGTTAACTCTACCTAGGAGAACAGCGGCCATGGCGTTACCGCACTCCTGTCCTGGGAAAAAAGCTTCTACCACAGCAGGGACTCTAGCTATCCACGGGTCCATGGCCAGCGGCGAGCCGTTATTCAAAACTACAATTGTATTGGGATTAGCACCAACAACCTTAATTATAAGATCTTTCTGGACAGCGGGTAAATCCATATCTTTTCTATCGAAACCTTCGCTCTCATATTCTTCCGTCAACCCGGCGAAAACGATTGCGACATCGGCACGAGCCGCTGCTTTAACAGCCCGCTCCATGAGGTCGCGCGGCAGGGGAATATCACAGCCGAGCCTCAGCGATGCCATAGGTATTTGCACACGAGGGTTTTTACTGAACTCGATTATTATGGGGTAAGACTTGCCGGACTCGAGTGAAATTTCTCCAGTGGTTTCTTTAGTATGGAAACTTTCGCCCGCGACACGCTTCCCCCAGGTACTGCACACGAGATTATCCGCGATGGAGATACGTACCCAGCCGTTGGTCGCCAATCCAAACTTATAGATGCCGGTTGTGCGGGCTTCAAAGAATCCTCGCCACCTGACGGAATAATCGATGCCTTTGATGCCGGGAATGGGAGGGGTTATCCATGTAAAATTGAAAGAGTTATCTATCTTTACTACAACAGGCTTGCCAGCAAAATCGTTATTGGCGAAATACTCGCCAGTCAGACCATGCTTTTTACCGCCTTGGGAGGGCATCAAATATTCAGGCTTCAAAGGAATGGTATGGATATTATTCGGGCAGCCGAGTTCGTATAATATCTTCACCTTGCCACGGCAGAGCTTCTTTAAAGCTTCAAGGGGAGAAATCGAATAATATGGTGTAACTTTGGAACTGCCGCCGCCTTCAATTCTGGCTTCCGCGGCGTTGGGACCGATAACCGCTATGGTCTTAATGATCTGGCTATTTAGCGGAAGGATTTCGTGGTCATTTTTCAGGAGGATAATCGATTCTTCGGCAACTTCACTGGCTAGCTCGCGGTGAGTTTGGAATTCCTTAATATTACCGCGAACAGGCGGCTCGCCATCGAGCATTCCGGTATTGGATATCAGTCTCAAGAGCCGGCGTACTTTATCGTCGATCGTTGTTTCGGCCACTTTGCGGCTCTTAACGGCTTTAAGCAACTCTTCCCCGAAATAACGCGCCGGACCTGGCATTTCCAGGTCGAGACCAGCATTGGCGGCGGGAACAACACTATGAGTGGCAAACCAGTCGGACATGACGAGGCCTTGGAATCCCCATTCTTCCTTCAAAAGCTCCGTCAGTAACCAGCGGTTTGCCGAGGCATATGTGCCGTTGATCCGGTTATAGGAACACATCACCGACCATGTACCGGCTTCTTTCA
>MGML01000187.1:910-1024 GCA_001796415.1 Chloroflexi bacterium RBG_13_46_14 | reverse complement strand
GGGAGAGCGATGTATATTGACGCAAGGGCCCAACAGCACGGCGCAACCCCGCGCCCTTGTCTCGTCACCGAGAGCCGCGCCTACCCGTTGCACAAGTTCGGTATTCCAGGTTGC
>MGML01000187.1:0-890 GCA_001796415.1 Chloroflexi bacterium RBG_13_46_14 | reverse complement strand
GAAAACAGGTGGCCGGTAAGGTATGATTGGGATTATTCTCCACGGCTGTCCTGGCGCCATGAGGGCCATCGGTAACTTTTATGGAGGGTATTCCCAGACGATCGATACTTCGCGTATGCCAGAAATCGATACCGGCCAATAGGCAGATTTTCTCTTTAAGGGTTAGCTGTTTAACCAGAGAATCAACTCCTATTTCCACAACCGCCTCCTAGGGAATTTTTCATTACATGCCGCCAAGTTTGCAGGAGTCATTCTATTTTGAAGAAGAAACTCCGGATGGTAATTTGATCACAAACTCAGCGCCTTGCCCGGGCTCGCTTTTAGCTTCAATAGTGCCCCCGTGCGCCATGATTATTTCTTTTGCGATTGCCAGGCCGAGACCGTGGCCGCTCCTCATTCCACCGCTTTGATAGAAACGCTCAAAAAGATGCGGCAATTGTTCCGATGGTATCCCGGCCCCATTATCCACTATCCTTACCTCGACCCACCGATTATCCACGTTCCGGCCGGTTATTTTTATCTCGTCTCCGTCGGGGCTGTTCTTTATAGCGTTGTCCAGGATATTACTGAAAGCCTGTTCCAACCGGTCGAAATCACCGAAGCACGGTAGCAGCGACTCCCCAGACATCTTCACTTTTATCTTTTTCTCTTCCGTCTGTACCTGGAAGACCTCCCGGCAGTGTTCCAACAGTTCGTTGATGTCGATCTTTTCGTGCTCTATCTTAAGCTGGCCGGCCTGCATCCTGGCAAGCTCCAGCAGCTCGTCTACCTGACGTTTCATGCGTTTGGACTCGTCACTGATAATGGTGGCCGCGCGCTGCCTGGCGGCTTCGTCGCTGGCGGTACCGTCTAATAGCGCTTGGGCAAAACCGTGGATTGAGGTCAGCGGG
>MGML01000186.1:33540-33654 GCA_001796415.1 Chloroflexi bacterium RBG_13_46_14 | reverse complement strand
CCTTATCGGTGCACACGTACTGACAGGTGAGGAAGCAAAGGCAGGTAAAAAATTCGATGACACTGTATTGATTTTTCCGCGAGGTGTACCTCTCAGCTGGCCTGCAGACAGACC
>MGML01000186.1:0-33530 GCA_001796415.1 Chloroflexi bacterium RBG_13_46_14 | reverse complement strand
ACTGCAAAAGAGACTTATTGCGCAGGGTGTGGAATTACCTTAATATTGTGAGATAAATGTAGTAAATAAGCTAACTTGTGATACGCATGATAACAGCATAAGGAGAAAAGAAATGGGTAAAATCATAGGACTTTCTTTCGGAAGAAAAAATAGTAATTGTGAAGCATTTTTAAAGGCGGCGCTGATGGCTGCTGAAGAAGATGGAGTTGAGTCGGAAATAATCCGGGCTATGGACATGAAGATACTGCCCTGCACCAGTTGCGGAGCCTGTTTCAGTAACCAGACATGTCCTCATGATGATACCGACTGGCTTTTTGAAAATATCATGCTCGGTGAGTCTGCCCTGATCGTCGCTGTTCCGGTATATCATCTCAGGGCACCGGGTTCATTGATCTGTGCGAGTGAGAAAATCAATCACTTTTTCATGCGAAACCCAATCGTCCATGAACGGAGAAAATTATGTGCCGCCATTTCGGTAGGTGGTTCGGGTTATGACGGGTGGACGAGCCTTGGACTCCCTACCATCCATCTATTGATACAGCATTTTTCAACCATCGTCGACCAGGTTCAGATAAACCATTGTGCTGACAGAGGTGCCGCGTTGACCCCCGATAACGAGTGGGCAATAGAGAGAAGCCGCCACCTCGGACACAACCTTGTTAAGGCGATGTCTTTACCTTTTAAGGAAGTTAAATATGCAGGAGATGACTCTCCCATATCATGTCCGGTCTGTCACTGTAACGTTTTCTATCTTGAGAAAGGACTTCCCGATATAATGTGCCCCACCTGCCAGGTACACGGGCAGGTGTCTTATGAAGGTGGTAAGTACCAGGTAACCTGGAATGAAGATGACATTCAAGAACCCCGGTTTTCAGCCCCTAAACAGAAACACCACATGGAGTGGATTATGAGACATCGTACCGAAGAAGGACCTCAACTTGAGATGCCGGAAACTCAGGAAAAAATAAAACAGTATAACGCCTGGGGCAGATACCTAAAACCTGAAAGAAAAGGAGGATCGAAATGAAACAGTATCAATCGGATATAGCGGTTCTCTCTGCAGGGACAGCCGGGCTGGCAGCAGCGGTTACGGCTGCTGAAGGTGGAGCGAGCGTCATCGCTCTTGAAAAAACTAATCACACCGGAGGTACGGCTCTCAGGGCAAATCAACTATTTTGTGTCGAAAGCAAACTCCAGCGAATCAAGCAATACTCGTTAACCAAAGAAGAAGCTTTCCGGGCATATATGGATTTCATGCAGTGGTCGGTGGATGCCCGTCTCATAAAAACACTGATAGACATGTCTACTGAAACAATGGAATGGTTTGAGGACATGGGAGTGGAATTTACCGACCTGACGTCTCACGGCCCAGGTGGGTACTATACGGCACATATCGTCAAACCGGATCCTCCTCAGCCAGGCCTGGGAGGTGCTGCGACGATGATGCGTAAACTCGAAGAAAAAGCCAGAGTACTTGGGGTTCAGATACTGCTCAAGACACCGGCAAAAAAACTTATAAAGGAAGATGGTCGAATCACCGGAGTTGAAGCCGAAGACAGTGAAGGAGAAATCGTTCGGGTCAACTGCAAGGCGGTCATTCTGGCCACCGGCGGCTTCGGAGGACATCACCGGGCTCCATTCGGTATTCCGGGTCTGATCGGGGAAGGGATAAGGATGGCGAAAGAGGTCGGGGCAGAAACCACCGAAGGCACCATGCCGCCGCCATTCGGTGGAGAACACAGGGCTTCAGCCGCTAACCTGATGAATCCTGTGGCAGCATCCTTCGGTCACCCGCACCTGATGGTAAATCTTTTTGGTGAGCGGTTTGTAAACGAGGAAGTGACTGTTACAACTCCTTTTGGAGGAAATGCTGTTTCACTTCAAAAGGACCGCTGCACATTTCGTATTTTCGATGAAAACACGAAAGATTATTTTATAAAGAATGGTCTTGAATTCCCCATGGGTTTCGGTATTGCACAGGCAGGAACACCCTCGACTACAGTAAACCGGGAAGAGATTGAAGCTGAAATAGCCAAGATAGTCGAAAAAGGTTCCAACATGGTAATTGTGGCTGATACTATCGATGAACTGGCGGAAAAGACCGGTATCGACAAAGAAGGGCTGAAAAAGACCATAGAGGAATATAACAGGTGCTGTGAAACAGGTCGTGATACGCTTTTTAATAAAAAGGCGAGATATCTCAGATCGGTAAAACGCCCGAGATTCTATGCCAACAGAAGTATGGGCAGTGCGGGGACACCGGAGGGTGTAAAGGTCAATTACCGGACAGAAGTTCTCACCAGTGATTTTACAGTGATTCCAGGACTTTATGCCGCTGGAGGGGATATGGTCTGTAATCTGTATAAAGATATATATCCTAACATATTACCCGGTAACGCTATGGGATTTTCCTTAAGCACGGGTCGTATTGCGGCAAGAAGTGCTCTCGAATATATCAGGACAGTGAAGGAAAAATGACGAGAGAAATTACTTATGAAACGATTCAGTTTGGTAACGAAAGCATCAAAGTCGCTTTCCGGAAAGCCCAACCACTTGATACGAAAAACCGGGGTATCGAACTGCAAACCTCTTCGCAAATAGAATTCAAACCCGGATCGACCACGCTTAAAAAATGGACTACTTGTATTGAGGGTGGTATCACGTTGCCCTGTGATATCGTCTGGCATAGCGATGTCGGGGTGAAAATGCGGGACGGCACGACCATATATGCGGACGTTTTCCTTCCTGAAGGTGATGACAAGATACCTGCAATCTTAAGCTGGAGTCCTTACGGCAAGGCTGTACCCCAACCAGCCCCTCCTGGTGTAGATCGTGCTGCAGTTTCCGGTCTTCAGAAATTCGAAGGTCCTGATCCTGCCTACTGGTGTAACCATGGCTATGCTGTAATCAATGTGGATGCCCGTGGTTCATTTTACTCCGAAGGCGATATCTACATGTGGGGTACCACATCCGCTAATGACTGCAATGACTTCATACAGTGGACAGCTGCCCAGGAATGGTGTAATGGAAAAGTTGCCATGTCTGGAAATTCCTGGCTTGGGATTGTACAGTGGTTTACCGCCGTGCAAAATCCTCCGCATCTTAAAGCAATAGCTCCATGGGAAGGGCACATCGATCTGTATCGCTACGATGTTCTCCGAGGGGGAATTCGTGATACAGCTTTCAATAACTTTAACACCAGCACTCAGATTGGTATGAACCGCATTGAAGACATGGCTGCTATGGCTGAAAAATACCCTTTGATGAACGCATACTGGAAGGATAAAGCCCCTGAGCTTGAGAAGATAACTGTTCCTGCCTATATTGTGGCAAGCTGGGGAGGACACCAAACCATAGACGCATTTCGGCGTATCTCCTCTAATGAAAAATGGCTGCGAGTGCATAACACCGGCGAATGGCCTGACTATTATGAGTATACAGAGGATCTTCAGCGTTTCTTCGACCACTTCCTGAAAGGTGAAGAAAATAACTGGGAAAAAACTCCGAGAGTAAGACTTTCGACCCTGGATCCTGGAGGAACTGATACAGTTAACCGACCTGAACAAGAATGGCCGTTAGTCCGAACGCAGTATGAGAAGTATTACCTGGATGCGTCCACGAATTCTCTTTCACTCAGCCCGGTTCCGAATAAATCAGTAGCACGGTATAAAGCCGATAATAATCAGAGTGAGGTGGCGTTTTCTGTTGAATTTCAGGAAGACACGGAGTTTACCGGCTATGTCAGCCTGCATCTGTGGATTGAAACAGATGTCGCAGTTGATGCCGATATATTCGTGCTGCTGCAAAAAATGGATTCCGATGATAAACCTGTACCGGGAGGATATGGCTTCATAGGTCCAGATGGACGATTACGGGTATCCCACCGGGAACTGGATACTTCACGCTCGACTCCCTGGTTTCCATATCATCCACATGATAGAGAGGAACTTCTCACGCCCGGTCAGCCAGTTCCGGTGGATATTGAAATCCGCCCCATGGGAATGCGCTGGCGCAAAGGTGAAAAACTCCGGCTTATAGTAGCCGGATACAACGTAATGAGTCGGTTTCGGCAGGGACCACCCGGTGGCATGACTCTGCCTGGTCCGATAACCCGTAATAAAGGAGATCATATCATCCATACCGGCGATGGATATGACTCCTACCTGTTTATGCCTAAGGTGGTGTAGTCTACATTCACATAAAACATCATTACGTATTCCAAATCCTGAATGGTGAAATAGACATTCAAGTATTCTAACTAGAAAACTATTAGCCGGCACTAATCTCCTATGCTCTTATTTTCGCTTTGTTTCATGGTTTTTCATTATCATCGAATCAACGATTTACCAAATTGGCATAGGTATGAAAATGAGGCTTATAAGCAATTATGGTTGCTAAGAACTGTTTATTGACACTCAGCAGGTTTTAGGATATTAAACAACCGTTATTAAATAATTTTGAAGTTAATGTTCCATGAAGTACAGTAGAATTTTTTGCTGTACTGGAAGAGACAGTAATTAGGTAATATTGAAACAATGTGGTAGAAGTTTTATTGCGAATTATTTACAATATGCATATATCATATACGAAAGCTATAATTCTTGTGATACTTTACTCACTCGTCCGTATATATATTTGAAGCATTTTTCTAGAGGACGAGGTTATATGGCTAATTTTAATTTTCGCAAAGTATTTGGAGACATCAGAAAATGGCGGAAGTCCGTAAACCTGCTGGCGTTTGTGCTGCTGGTTCGTAGCGCGGTACTGGTAGCGGGAATGGTATCATACGCAAATTCAAAGGGAGAAGCAATCGACACGGAAGAAGGTCCCCCTCAGCGCAGTGGAGAAGGCACGGACCCAAGCTGGGCTTTTACCTATAACAGCATTGAAAACATGTGCGCCCACTCGGATATTATCGTCGTTGGTACGGCGGACAGTATCATCGAAATAGAAGAGGATCATGCGATGTATATGACCTACTGGGACTTCAAGATTGAATCGGTTTTGAAGGGAGACGATATGGAGGAAATAATGGTCGGTCTCACTGTCGAACCTTACGGCGAATACGAGTCCAGAATTCTAATAACAACAGCTTATAACGTCGATCCAGGAACATATCTAATTTCGGTGGAGTACGACTTCGAAGGAGTCGGCTCCTGCAGCCGGGCAGTCACACTTCATGTTAACGATCCCGCCGACTTCCCAGAGGTCACTAATGAAGATTTAATCGAACAAGGCTTACCACCCCTGGGAGGAAGCGAAGAGGAATGAACGGCTAATATATACTTGCCGGGCATAACTTATTAACCGGAAATGCGTTATAAGGGTTAAGGCGGTATCCGGCGATAAAAAATTAAGAATGAATAAGTATCCGTCACCTGAGCGAAAAAACGTAGGTAGAAACAAGTGAGAGAAAGAATAATGAAGGGTAAAATGTGGCTCTATTCAGGTCTGATGATACTGGTACTTGCATTGATGGGATTCGGTATCTGGTTCGTTCTCAATTCAGAAGTTAAGGTGAAGATACCGGAAGAAGAACCGATGGTGCTGGTAGATTTCAATAATCCGGAAAACGGGACTTTTCACTAAATCAGATTGAAGAACATATCGCTACAGAAACATTATTAAACGAAGATTTCAAAGATAAATGCAATTATCTATGAAGAGGTAGGATGAGTAACAAAAAACGCTGGCTCATAACGTTGGTAGTTTTAATCACTATTGTCGTAATTTCAGTTGGCATCACTCTGAATCAACAGGCAGAAACAGGTGATATCACGATTTTAGCCGTAAGTGACGGCGCCGGCGGTGTGATCATTGCCTGGAAGAATAATGAAGGTATCTATGCTCAACGAGTCGACTCGGCAGGTCAAACACTTTGGAGAAATGGAGGGGTATTTGTAATCCAAAATCCCGATGGCGGCTGGCAGGGTACCCGTTTTAACTTAACTTCTGGCGGACTGGCAGGAGCTTTCCTGACGTGGGCTGATAGGAGAGACCTTCTCGATGACCGGGATGATCCGGACTATTACAACCCTACCCCCGTATATACCCAGCGAATAGATGCCGATGGAAACCTTTTATGGGGTAAAGGAATTCTTACCAGTGTTATCAAAAGAGCGATGGTCTACTCTCTGCCCCAGGTGATTCCCGATGGGACTGGCGGGGCTATCATCGCCTGGAATGATTACAAGCCCTATTACGGTAATCTCAGCGATGATTATCTCCGCGTTACAAAACTTGGTCCGTATGGCAATCCTCTGTGGGATCCGAATGGAACACTCATTGTTGCTTCTTCTCCGTATCCTGACGTTGACGAGGAAGAAAGAAAGAGTACTGCTGTTCGCCCTCGACCTACCTATGAAGGCCGCCACCAAGGTCTGGTTGACGATGGTTCGGGAGGAGCTATCATTTACTGGGAAGAAGAAACTGGAACCAATACTTTTAGAGCCCTTGCCCAACGTGTTGACGCTAATGGCAAACTTGTCTGGCCGGATGCTGTACAGGTTGATTCCGGAAGAGGTTATTGCCCGGAATCCGCAGTCAGTGACGGCTTCGGAGGTGCATTTATCATTTTCCACCTTAACGAGTCTAATTCTGTCCGTATACATCATATCCTTAATAACGGCGAGATCGGGCATAGTACGCTACTCACCGATCACTACATGACCAATATTATTAGTGATGCATCCGGCGGTATTATAATTCCTCGGTATCAATCAGGTGAACTGCCACAGGATCATAGCTCCAGCCTTTACCTGCGAAGATTGGATAAGGACGGGAACGTCCTCTGGCCGGAAGATGCCCTAGTCTATACGGAGGAGAAACCTCTATCCCAAGCCCTTTATATAACGGATGACGGCACCGGTGGCGTAATAGTTACTTGGACGGAATGGCAGGGCTCCGAGATTCCTGGAAAGGCCTACACGCAAAGTAAAGTTTTCACGCAAAGAGTCGATAGTGGGGGAAATTCACTGTGGACGGAGAATGGAGTAGAAGTGTTCACTTCACCCGATTTTCTGCTTCAAGGTTTCGCCGGGGCTGTCAATGACGGCTCCGGTGGGACTATTATTTTTGTAGCTTTAAGAGAAAAGAGTAATCGAGGAGATATGGTATATGTCCAGCGGTTGAGTGCGGAAGGCAACATCCTCTGGCGGGACGGTATCAGGATAGACCGTTGAAGTATGAGAAGGGTAGAACGAAAGATACCAGTCCACATGATTTCGAAGGCTTTGATTCCGGGAGTCGTGAAATAGCCTATAATGTAAGTTGTCGTTATTAATAATAAGTAAATGAATAAAAATTAGCTGAGACTGAAGAGGAAAATTATGAACAGGAAGCTTTGGCTATACTCCGGTCTAATGGTGGTAGTCCTGGCTCTAATGGGATTCGGTATCTGGTTCGTTCTTAATCCGGGAAATAAGGTGAAGATACCGGAAGAAGCACCGGTAGTGCTGGTGGATTTCAATAATCCGGAAAACGGGACCCTCAGCCAATTATCTGTTTATGAGGACGGCACCGTTATCTACGTGGAAGATTCGGGAGAGATAGAGGGCTTTTTCAGTTATCTTGAGTCCATTGATTTTTATGAAATAGAAACGACATTTATATCACCGGGTGCTTTCGAAGGGATACCTGAAGATAGAGGAACATCGCATGTCGTACCAGGTGGATTAGTTGACTATATAAGAATATTCGCCGATAACGGGCAAGCAGAGAACGCAATAGAGATAATCGGATACATCTCAACCGGCGCGGACCTGTATACCGAACTTCCTTCTCCGACTAAGTATATCTACGAAGAGCTTGCCGAAATTATCGTGAATAAGACCGAAGAAGTCCTGGTGCAGGAACTGATTAGATAGACGAAGGTTAAGTCACAGCTATAAAAATGGAGTAGAAATGAAACAAAAATCTTTCTTAACCATATTAACAGCTGTATCCATCATAATTCCCTTATTGTCATCCGGCTGTAATCACGAGAGCAGACAGCCAACCGACGGTAACCGCAACATTACAGGCATTATCCATATCCATTACGTCAAGAGTTATGAGAACCTGAGTGAACTGGCTTATGATGCTGATGCTATCGTTATCGGTACCACATTATATATTAAGCAATGGGGGCTACGAATGCCGAATCCTGATAACCCAGCGATAAGAGTCTGGAGAGTTGGGAAAATCACAACCAAAACCGTCGAAAACCTGTTTTGTTATCTCGATTCAATCGGCTTCAATGATCTTAAAAAACATACCCAACCACTAGATCCAAGCACACAATCGGGAGTAAGTAGTGATTTATACGCAGCCATATATGTAAGTTACGGAGACATAGATAACGCCGTATTAACTGAAGGTTATTTTACTCCTGAAAGCGACAACCCATATAAAAAATTACCCTATCCAATTGATGAGATTTACACGAAATTAATAACAATTGCCGAAGAAGAAACGAAAGAAGCCTATCATGAGGAAACAGAAAGAGATATTGTCCGAGAGGATACGAATGACAGCAACTAGTGCAATTGTCATATTACATCAATCCGGATAATGCATGTCATACATCTCTAGATCGTAAGTAAGGAAGAGTTTTTATGGTAATACAGAAGAATCAGGAAACGACCATACAAAAAGGTGCCAAATGAAAAAACTGATAATTGGATTATTGATATCGATATTAACATTAATGTTATTATTGCCTTCCTGTAAAAAGGTTTCTCCTTTGGACAGTACCGGATGGTCGTTGATTGAACTCAACGGTGAGGGACTCATCGATGGTACCTATATAAGCTTGTCTTTCTACGATGGCCTTGCTGAGGGAAATGGCGGCTGTAACAGATATTCCGGAGAATACGTCACGGAAGATCCAAATATACTGAATATTCAAGGGCCGGGACATAATGAGGAATATTGCATTGAACCTGAAGGAGTTATTGAGCAGGAAGAAGCATATTTCAAGGCTCTTTCAAACGCTGCCACCTATGAGATTAGTGGTGATCGCCTGGTGATATATGGATCGGGTGCTCAAAAACTGCTGGTTTTTGAGAAGATACGAAGGTACCGAATGGATCCGGCTGATCTAATTGGCACAGACTGGCAGCTTGAATCGATGAATGACATACCGACTCCTGACGGACTTTCCATCACTCTCTCGTTTGACACTGACAACCAGGCATCAGGTCGTGCCGGAGTATTTAACTACTGGCTTGATTATACTGCAAGCGGAGACAGAATAGGGTGGGGAAACAGGACTAAAAGAGACGGTCAACTTCCGGAAGAACTTGAAAAATATGCACTTGAGTATACTGATGCTCTTGAGGCTGGAACCCACCAGTATAACCAGACAGAAGATCGTCTGGAGATATTCACATCAAAAGGAGATACACTCGTTTTTAAACCGATAACTCCCTAGAATGTATGTTTATTCCGGCTTACGGGTATAAAAATGAAAAAGCTTGTTATTATATTTCTAGTGGCATCTCTGTTGTTGATATTTTCATCCTGCAGTCCTGAATTACCGACGTCCACTGTACCAGCAGAATTTTCTGTCACAACCGGGTCAAACGACGGCACAAAAAATAATCTAAAAGAATAACCGGATTCTGGTAATGATCCTTATGCCGACCTGCGTGAAGAATACAAGGGAGATCCGGAGGGCTTGATAACTGCGATGTATGCAAAAAAACAAGGGATAGATATGGATGAAGCCGAATACCGGTTCGAAATACAGGAAAAAGCCAGCCCGTTCGGCGCCGAACTTGAATCCGCCGGGATGGATAATTTCGCCGGTTTCTGGATACAGCATGAACCTGACTTCTGTCTGGTAGCTGCCTTTACCGAAAACGGTGAAGAATCGATAAGTCCGTACCTCCAGAAATATCCTGACCTTGCGGATATAGTCGAGGTACGCCAGGTCAAGTGTTCTCTTGATGAGCTTATTTCCATACAGGGAGAAGTATCCGTTGCGATGAGAGCACTTGGTGTTTTCGCTGGCTCAGCTACCTTAGTAGTGCAAAACAGAGTGGAAGTAATCGTGACCGACATTTCTGTGGTGAAAGAAGCAATAGATGACGGTAGCCTTGTTGTTCCCGACTGCGTAGAGATACAAGAAAGCGTACCGGTAACATTAAAATAACCGGAGAGAGGTTAAAGAATGAAGAAACTTATTACAGGAATACTACCGGTGCTTCTGGCGATTCTGTTGCTGATGGCTGGATGTGGAGGAACTGCTGAAGAAACTGGAGCCACAACTCCGGAATCAAACCAATGGCTGGAGTATCTGAGGATCCTTCCAGAGAATGACACAACCCTCGCCGGAGCATGTATCCAGACGAGTGATCTGGAAGATATTTTGAGAAGGTACGACGCCGAACATGCCCAGGAACGTATTTTGTCGGTCGAACTTTTCACGTTTAACAATTTACAACTATTCAGTAACAGAGACTATTCGGATGAAGAGTGGAAAAACACCCTGGGTCTTACCGTAGACGATGTAACAGCGGCTATTGTTGCCAGCGCCGGCCCGCCTCAAGAATACCAGGCGGTATACGGGACCTTCACCGCTAAGGATATCGAGACCGCGGCGAAGGCCGGTCCTTTGCAGGAACACCTCGAAATAAAATCACACGCCGGATATGAATACTATAGCTGGGGAGAGGACATGGGTATCCATATGTCCCCGGAATGGCGGAGTAACATCCGTAATCTTGGCAGAGGACACCGGCTGTCGTACGTGGATGGTTTCGCCCTCTGGATGATCTGGACGGAAGGTCTGACGGACATGATCGACGCCTATACGGGTAATATACCTTCCCTTGCCGACAGGGAGGACTACCAGCTCCTTGCCGCGGAACTCGAGGAGATGGATACCGCAACCGCCTTTTTCTCTGCCGATGTGCTGAGTGTTGCGGAGCTTATAGAACGTGTTAATGAACATTCAACAGACCAGGCAGGATCGGCATTCAAGGAAGCAATTAAAGACGAACCCCTGCTGAAACCGTTTACCTCGTTTGCCACTGGGGCAGGCGAAGATGAAGACGGGCGATTTATGGCGATCATCATGGTGAATCCGGACAAGGATACGGCAAAGGATAATGTTTCTCTGTTGAAACAGCGGATCAATGAATCGGAAATGTACCCTTATGCAACGAATCCCGATATGGAAAACAAGAGGTGGACGGATGACGGTGCGGTAGAGTCGATGGATATAACCAGCCGGGGATGTTTGACTATAGCGAAGCTGTACGGCATGACATTTTTCAGGTGGAAGTATTTTCATTACTGGGGAACTCTGGGCCCGTACGTCCCGTTATTGTTGCATGAATAACATCAGGTATAGAACCGTGGAGAGAACGAAAATCCTGACACAACTGATAGACGCTTGCCGAGACTGGGCATCAGTCAGAAGTTACGATGCTTCACAAACCGGCGAACTGAGACAGAAAGTGATTCTGGAGAACCACGCGTATTATACGGAGCACATTCCCCTCTACCGGAAGCTGGCTGAGGAAGAAGACTGCGGTAAGGACAGCGATATCGATAGTGTCAAGAAAAAAATGATGCTCTCTGTAGATGTTTTCAAGAGTTACCAGCAGTCGTGGCTCGACGATAACGATTATGACAACATGAACCGGTGGCTCTCAGGAATTTTTCACCAAACTATCGAAGTCGATGTTCAGGGAGTAGAAACAATCGACTGCTGGATAGACCGGCTCAGCACAGCCGGGGTACACGCTGTCTACAGTTCCGGAACTTCCGGGACATTCTCGTTCGTACCCCGGGACAAGGACGACTGGAAGCTGGCGGCAAGATTGAACACATCGTATCTAACCCCTCTGCTGGCTCCGAGGATATCAGGCAATCCGTTCAAAGGAAAGCTCGTAAAATCGGCGTTCCGAATGCTGCCAACCGGTACACTCAACCACCTGTCCGGGAAAAAGAGGCTAACCGATTTCAATGCCGTGTTTCTTGGATTCCGGGGAGGCCGGATGGGGAATCAGGCATTAATAACAGAGCTGGCGCCGCTGTTTCGCAGCGTTTCCTATCTTTACGATATCGAGATAACCGGAAGTGCCCTGCGCTGCCTCACACGGGGCGCCCGGAACGAGGAAGAACGCCGGGCAGTTCAAGCCGCTGCAGGAGGAAGCAGTCGGGCGACAGGAAGAAAACTACCGCAGGATAACCGACAGCATCAAAGCATCCACAGAAGCAGGGCATAAGGTTTTTATTTTCGGGGCGCCGTACCAATTCAAGGAACTGTGCGAATTCATTGCCGGGGACAACCGAAAACCGATAATGAAAAAAGGCAGCCTTGTTCTTTTCGGAGGCGGCTGGAAATCATTTACCGGTGAAGCCGTAGACCGGGAATCGCTGGCGAACCTGCTCTCCGACTCTCTGAATATACCATCGCAGATGGTGCTGGAAGGGTATTCGATGACCGAAATCAACGCACTGACGCTGCGCTGCGAGCACGGGCGGTTTCATATACCGCCGGTAATCGAACCGGTGATTTTCGATGAAGAACTGAATCCGATCAAGGGCAACGATATCAGAGGGATGTACGGATTTCTTGACCTGATGGCCGTTTCGTATCCCGGTTTCCTTATCACGGGCGATTATGTCAGAATGGTCCAAGGAACATGCGAATGCGGACTGAGCGGGCCGGCGGTGACGGAGATAGGACGGGTGGCAGGGAGTGAAATCAAGGGATGCGGCGGGATCATGAGTTCAATGCAAGCATGAAGCATGACAGGAAGCGGAAAATGAAAGAATTGTGCAATCGGTACGATTTACTGAATAATGACAACGATATAATCCGGGTGCCGTTTCTCATCAAGGGTACTATTGTTTCTCCGCCGGAAATCAGGCGTGAAGCGATAGAATCGGCCTTCCCGTCCGGGAATACCGACAGAACTTATGCCAGGCTTCCAGAAGCGCAGGTTATCCGCGAAAGGGTAATCGACCGTAAGACGATGAAATATACCGGTGATTACCTCTACTCGGTCATGCCGGTCTTCGAGGCTGAAGACATCATTGAAACGGACACCGGTAAGTTGGCGGATGGGTTATACTCACTTCCGGTCGAAGCAATCCTGAACTACATGGAACGTATCATGGATATTCTGCTGACCGATTTCACCTGTGTCCTGGAGGTGATGGAAACCTGGCGACTGACGTCTGAATATCCGGACGCCTTCATCGAACAGTGGTTTGCCGCCATACAATCGGTTTTCGGAAAAGAAGAAGCCCGGCAGATGATTAATAACGAGCTTTCTTTCGGCGGGAAACCGGGCAGTCTTTTCCTCGATGGATGGACAGAGACAGACGGCCGGGCAATGGTACGGGCCATGCCCACCCGGCAATTGCATATCACGGCCGGGAATGTGCCGGAAGTACCGCTTCTTTCGACGGTACGGGCGATTCTGACCAAATCCTGCGCAACGGTGAAACTGCCGTACGGGGCTGTCCTGCCGGGAGCATTGTTTGCTCTGGCGGCGGCATCGGTTCCCGACCACCCGATTACGAAAAATCTTTCGATATTGTACTGGCAGGGCGGCGACGATAACGTCGAAAACAGGCTGTTTACTTCCGGGGCCTTCGACCGGATAATCGTCTGGGGTTCGCCGGAGGCAGTCACCTCAGTTCAATCGAGAGCACTCTTTACCAGAGTCGTTACGCTTAACCCGCGCTACGGCGTCAGCCTGATAGGGAAAGAAGCTTTCAGCAGCCTCGACGAAGTGGCAGCCCTGGCGGCGGCGGACGTGATGATATATGACCAGAAAGCCTGCACGTCATCGCTGGTTCACTACGTGGAAGGGACGGAAGAACAGGCAAACGAATACGCCGAAGCAATCCGTGAAACACTTTCGAGGTGGGATTCCGAAGCGCCCGGGTTCATTGCGCCTTCAGCCGTGGGCCGGATTAAACGCCTGCGACGAGGTAAATACATCGGTGCCGGGTGGCATATCAACACGAGAGAAGGCAATTTTTCATCGGGGTTGGCGGTCGTTCCCGGCGAGTTCGACATCCTGGACCACCCGATGAGCCGGCTGGTAGTGGTAAGACCGACCCCGAGCTTGGAAGAGGTGCTGAACTATCTCAGCAGGTATGTATCGATGGCCGGCGTCTATCCGGAAAAACGACGCCTGGAACTCAGAGACAGGATACTGGCGAGAGGGGTTTCGAGCGTACTCCCGCTGGGAAGCTGCGACCGGACATGGGCAGGAATGCCGCACGATGACATGCTGGTATTGAGTGAACTTGTAGACTGGAAAAATGGATGACCTGACTCGCGGCTGCGAATAGCCGGTACCGTTGAAGGTACGGGAAGTCGTTTCCTTCATAACCGGACCTTTGCCCGCTGCTACCGGTGGATGGAAGTTAATGAAAGCGAAGAGAATTGAAGAATGAAGATTGAGCTGTGTTCCCTACTGCTGCATGAATAATAATAATGAAAAGGGGTTATTTCGATAAAAGCGATATTCTTACTGACCGGCATTCTAATTACAGTTCTGGCCATGTCCTGTAATGGACCGAGTTTGGAGACCATTCTTGAAAGTGAATCTGTCCAGCCTGAGGATGTACTGGCAGAGATGCCGGTTTATCCCGGGGCTGAAGCAGTGACGACCGGAGAATCGGCATTCGAACCGTTTTCGACACCTCGTGCACTTCAGCCCGAAATCAGACCATTCGACATCGTTTACGAGACCATCTCAGACCAGTACACAGTTCAAGCAGAAGCGAATAAAGTCCTAAACTGGTATAAAAACAAACTAAGCGGAAAAGGATATCGACTTTACACCGAAATGAAATATAACGGCCCGGGAGGATACGATGTCCACAATATAGGGGTTTACCGGCCTGAGCAGCTGCTAATCAGCGTGGAAATACATGTCTATGCTATGCTTGATGCAACAATATTTTCCGTGGTAGTCAGCCGTGATACAACAACATCGCTTGAACCACCCGAACCACCGTTGCCGGACGATATCGACAGTATAGAGATCAACTATACAGGTGATCAGGATAATACTTCGGGAAAAATAGAGACCATCACCGATGCAGGCGATATCCGGAGGCTGGTAGATATCATTAACAGCCTCCCCCTACGCCATTATGGTCCACCGGGTGCGATAAATTCACGCCCATTCAATATGATATTTCATTCGCTCTCCATGGGTAAAATACCACTTACCTATGAACTCGGCTTCGAACACTATGCAGAAGTAAGAATAAACAATAGGGCGGAGTACCAGGACAATGACGGCAAACTCCTGAATGAGGTTCAGCGACTACTCGATATATAAGGGAGAGAGAAAGATGAATAAACTTAGTTTGATAGGGTTGCCGGTGGCACTAATATTTTGTCTGGTGATAGTCTCAGGTTGTGATGATAATAACACGGATGAAAAAATTCCGGTATCTGACATTGAATTCCAGCTTGACCGATACGGCACCTGGGACTATTCAAACGCTGTGAGTGCCGTTAATACCGATTTCAATTATCATTCAGGCAGTGTGTTAATCGAAGCTGTAACGCTCGATACGGTTGAGACGGAAGGGACTGATTGCCTTATCATGACCATTGGTCCGAACGTGACTCCCGGAGAAAACAGCAGATTGTTTATCTTTGATATCGAGAATCCGGTCTCTCCGCGTCTGGTGTCGAGTATCGTCCATCCTAACGAAGAGCGAAAATCATACCTTGTAAATGACATCGTCATCAAAGACGGTATTGCATATGCAGGACTTTTCGGAGACAAGGGACTGTGGATGGTTGATATCGCAGACCCGGTTTCACCTGTGGACCTGGGAATTGCTACGGTCGAAACGAATAGTAACATACTGGTTTCCGGTGATTACCTGTTTTCGTCTGGTCAGTTATATAATGGGATCATTGTATGCGATATTTCCAATCCCGGTAATGTGAAGGAAGTAACAAGGCTGGATATACCGACCCGTGACTGTTGTCTGGAGATAGATGGTAACCTTCTGTTACAGGGTATTAATAACATCCTGACTATATATGATATTTCTAAACCCGAAAATCCGGTGAAACTTGTAGACTTCGAACTTTCTCTTTCCGGAGGGCTCTCGACCGAGACGGGATGGGAAGGTCACAAGATGGACTGGAGTAACTGGGCACACATTAATGATATACAGGTATCCGGCAATTATGCGTATATCGCTTTCGGGGCCGGGGGTGTACGGGTTATCGACATTTCCAGACCGGAATCCTCGCAGGAAATCGATACCGTCGGACCGGAGGGATTTGCCATCTCCCTGAGGATAGATGACAGTCTGCTTTACGTGACGAAAACCGAGTACGAAAACACCAAGGTACAACTCGATGTTCTCGATATCTCCGAACCCGGGAACCTGCTGTCTGTTGATACGGTTATGACAGAAACCGATTTCATTCGTGGCGGGATCACCTTTGCTTTTTGCTGGATGAGACCGCTCATCAGCGGAGATTATGTCCTGGTTCCGGGTATGCGAAAGATCGATGTATACAGGCGTGTTGCCATTCCTGAATCTGAAGAGTGATTTCTCTTCCTGTCTCAAAGAATTTATCACACTTTTACAGAAAGGAACATATGAAGATACATAACCTTAAAAATCTATTCATATTACTAAATGTACTATTAACCGCAGGATTTTTAGTCGGATGCGGTCCGGAAATAAAGCGGTTGGACCTGCCAATATCTGAATTATCCCTGACGAATTAATGGAATGAGATACTTGAGACAACCGGGGCTAGCGGCAACCTGACATACCTACAGTCATTCTACATTGATTTTAAGGATGACTTCGTACAGTATTATTCAGCGGCTTATCTCAGCGAAGACGGCGAAGGTATGTTCAAGTTTTACAATGCCGCAACCGATTTCGAAGGCGAACTTCAGTGGGCGGGAGGAGAAATAGAGGAAGAAATTCCGGAAAGCCTGATGTACGAACCCGAGGAAACGTTCGCAGAACTGGACCGTTATGGAATAGAAGCTATAATAGACAATGCGAAGAATTCCGGAATTAGAATCGATGTTCATTTTGGGGAGCAGAATTACGACTGGCCTAACATGTACCGATTGGACAATGGCATGCTTCAACCTTTGAGTAAAGTGACTTTTAACACCAATGAATCCTGGGTGGAAATATGGATATCCTGCTTTTATTCGCATGAACCGGACGCGCCTTTTACATTTGGAGCGTTGAAAAACGTGGGCGACTGGTGGTTCACCGGAAGCGACCTCGAAAAAGCTTCATCAGTAGTACCGGCAAAAAATCAGCAAGGAGAAGAGTTCAAGGAATTTCTCATGGATATCTACGGTATTTTGCCCGAGGGATGGGAAATGGAACTTGGAATACGTGAAGGACATATGAGCCCCCCGAGGGGACTGGATGAGCCTCTTTTTACGCTGGATTTCGAGGATACGGAGAACTCGTTTACGATACCAGGAGACCCCACCGGGACAAAGATTTCACCTAATCTACGTCTTTACTTTTATGACATCGAAGAAAAAGAATCCATCCTGGAGGTAATCGAACAGCAGGAGAAGTATTCATGGGACATCCCCCAGTACTATGATGAGAGTTCCCGGTATATAGCGGTTACCTCCCCTGTATATATTAACAGCGGCTGGTATGAGGAAGAAGCAATGACCTATTATGAAACTCTTGAGCAGGCACTTAAAGACTTTTTCGTTGAACAGAGAAATCACTCTTAATCAGGTAAAGGAGACAGACATGAAACAACTTACCGTGCACGTCATTAAAACAGGAATGGTACTGGTATTTCTAGCCTCAATCATGTTTCTCCCGGGTTGTGATGACACCAAAATAACAACGACACCGGAGATCAACCCGTCTATTATTGAGTTATCACTGCTGGACCTATGGGATGCGATTACCGACTCAACCGATATTCAGGAACCGAGTGCCCAAATGGACATGTTTAACCTCCGGTGTGATAAAGATGGCCGTTTGGAACACCTGTACTTCACATTCTACGGTAGGAACAGTAAAGGCATACTGTATGCCTATATTGCCGACCTGGGTGGGAAGAACAGGATTCATATCAGAGCAAACGAAGCAGACAACATTGTCGTCAAGAGGCATCCGGCAGAGGTATTCCGAGAGATCGATAAGCTTGGCCTGGACTCACTGGAAACGGGCGACGAAGGCCTGTCAGTGATGATAAGTTTCGTTTGGGGTGATGTCGGGTACGGGAGCACAGGCGTGTATCAGCTTGAAAACGGCAAACTTAAACCGATCGAAGAGGTCATCTTTCACAGCAAACTCCAGTGGTGCACGATAGAGGTCTTTCACCTTGTACCGAATGACAGTGTTGTTACCGAAAACGGGCGTACCACAACTCAAGCAACGACTGCCTCCGCCCCGATCTCACGTGGCACAAGCTCCTCTCAAATATGGTTACTCAGCGATGATATAAACAGGCTGGCAGAAACAGTTATCTACCCCGGAGAAAGCCCCGTTAACGAATAATAGTAATTCAAACAAGATAATCGTTTATTCTGCAGTGAGGAGGAAAATGATATGAAAAGACTCACGCTGTTAACGAGGTACATTACCATTCCCGGCTTACTCATTTCGATTATTCTTACATCCTCCTGTCAGTTGGAAACCGGTGACAGCGTTAAAAATGAAAGTGTAAATTTTTCAGATTCTGCCATCTACGGTCTGGAAGCGGAACGATCCATTGCCTCTCCCGACGTCGTGAGCGACGGAAACGGCGGGGCAATTGTTATTTACGGAGAGTTAACCGCAGATGAATATCAGGAGATCCACGTTCAAAGGATAAACAGAGATGGAGAAACTGTGTGGGACCGGGTGCTGGGTAAAGGATATGCGTTCAGGAGCGACCAACTGACACTCATAAGTGATGGGAACGGCGGCGCCATAACATACGTCCTGGTTTCACCTGTTGACGAAGTTGCCCTGCCATCCGAGACTATTTTCAGGATCGGTGCCGGAGGGGAAATTATATGGCAGGCAGAATTGCCGGTGAATAGCAGCGTGGAACAAATTTGCCCGGATAGTTCAGGAAATGCTTTTATTGCCTATAGTAAAAGTAATCAGCGGGATAATCTGTTTATTCAGAGAACAGGCAACGACGGGACATTTCTCTGGGATGACGATGGAGTACTGCTGAGGCGTGATAATTACCAGTTCATGTCTTCCAGGTTGGTCCCGGATAGCTCGGGCGGGATAATCGTTATCTGGGATGAACTGGATAACGGCAGCCGTTTCTGCGGGCAGAGAATAGACGGGGAAGCGAATCTACTTTGGGAAGGACAAAGTTTCATCAAGAAAGGGAAAGTGCTCTATACCACGATCCATGTCGTAGATAGACAGCAGGCTATGACGATACCAGATGGTTTGGGGGGAATTTTGCTGAACTGGATTGAATACACTACTGATATTTACTATATAACAGCATTGAATCTTGATTCGTCAGGTAGCATCGAATGGCAGACGCAAATCGAACTGGACAAAAATCTTACCGCCCCGGGCTATGTAGCCTTTCCCTTCATCGGCCGGGATATGTCCGGAAATATAATGACACTGTGGAGCAGTTCGGACAGCCTGTATGCACAAAAACTCGATTCGCTCGGAAAGCCAGGCTGGTCTGATCACGGCATGCAGGTCTGGCACGACCCGGATACTATGAGGGTGTCAAGCCAGGGAACCCCGGACGGGTCCGGCGGGTTTTTTGTTGCATGGGGTTACATTGGCAATTCCGAATCCATCCAGGAGAAAAGACTCCGGATACAAAAACTGGATTTGGAAGGAACAAACCTGTGGGGTGATAAAGGTATATTAATCGAGACGGAAGATAAGATATTTGCATCGGCAGGAAATTTGATATCGGACGGTGAAGGGGGGTTACTGTTAGCATGGACGACAGGACCGCTGGTCCCATCTCCATTGGGGATGGATGTTTTTTCCTCCCGGGATTCGTTTATCCAGAAACTTAACTCTGAAGGTGATCCTGTATGGGAACCGGGCGGTATTAAACTTGGAGAATGAGCTTGCATTAGTTGATTATTAGCAAGAAGAAAGCCAATGCCGATTATATAGTTGCCGTCTCAGGAAGAAAATATAACATGTGAGTGTAATAACGGTCATGCGAATTGGTAAAATGAAATGGGTCTTTCTATTAATAGTGAACATATCGATAGTCTTGTGTCTAGCATATACAGGATGTTCAACTCAAACATCGGTGCTGATCGACCGGATAACGGTTATGAAGGAACCGCTGGACCATTTACTTCCGACGGGACAGTTTGGAACTATGCCCGAAAAGCCAGTCCCCCAATCTACGGTCGTGGGGTCGCCTTATCATCCGGGAGATAGAATATTCATCATTCTAGCGGTAAGCAAGAACTTGAAGGACGAAATAACTCTATCAAGGTTCACATTTTATAACCAAGAGACAAAGGAAGAGATAGACCTTCCTATACCTGAGGGACTTGAACCATTTAAACCGGGGCAGATCTCCGATGTAGCTTTTAATGACTCTTGGACAGTACCTGATGAGCCAGGGAATTATGAGCTAAGGGTTTATGCCGGGGAGCAGAAGGTGATCTCGGCGACGTTTGCTGTAGAATAGCAAAACGTTCCAATACCTGCCATTAGTATAACTCAGATAGTGAAATTGATAAGATCTTCCATTATCAGCCCAATCATTCTACTGGTTTGTGATACTTTTAAACCTTTTTCGTATATTCTTTGTAGGTTATCATTTTGAAAAGGATGCGGCGTTAAACCAGCAAGAGACGGACTAGATGAAAAACAAAGTGAAAATCCGGATTATATTGCTTTTAGTTTTCGGGCTTGTTTTAGCCTTTGTTGGTTGCAGAAGTGGTAACGAAGGTAAAATTGTCTTTTCCAGCAGAAGTGAGAGTAAAACGAATACCAGTTACCTGTACAGCATGAACCTGGATGGCAGCAACCTGAAAAGACTTACTTATTGGTATCATCCAATGCCCTATCACAATATCTGGTCGGCGGACGGCAAAATTCTTGCCTGCGTTGAATATTTTGAAGATACCCAGGAAGGCTGGCTTTCAGTAGTTGATACCGATACCGGAACTCACCGGAAACTACTCGACATCACAGACTTAAACGTTGAAAGTATAGCTTTGTCTCCGAGTGGCAAGACCATCGTTCTTTCAATGGATTCTACACGGGTAACCAGAATCGAGACACCAAAGGGAAGCACTGTGCATGTAGAGATAATCAAGGAATTTGATATGGACCTGTTCACCGTCAATGTTAAAACCGGAGAGATGAAGAGGCTGACTGATACCAGGGACGTAATGGAGAAATGGCCCTCTTATTCTCCTGATGGAAGACAAATCGCCTTCGTCGGGCGAATAGATACCGAGACAATGAAAAATGTTCCTCGTCATGTATTTATTATGGATTCGGACGGAAATAATAGAAGGCTGTTAGCCCATCACACCGAGGGACAGTTTGTTTTTAATCCTGATTTTCGGTGGTCGCCGGACGGAAGCCGTATAGCTTATCATCTGTACAATAATTCCTTGAGTGACAATGACCATTACACGGATGTGTTTATGATAGACGTAAAGCAAGGTATCTTGACCAACCTGACAAATAGTACTTACGCTATCGAGGCAGAACCATCCTGGTCTCCGGATAACCGTAAAATCGCTTTTGGTTCGGGGTCCAGGCAGATAACTATCATAGACCTGGAGGATGGAATAGTGTCCTCGGTTAACATGACTGGTTCATCCCCGTCATGGACGCCGGATGGTAAAGGATTTATTTTTACCAATTCACGAAATGTGTTCGAATTGATGGCAGTAGACGCTACCGGTAGCAACTTACGGACTGTAGCTAGAACGGGAAATATTCGTATTTCTCAGCCATTCTGGCTGGCGGACTAGTGCGGTATATGCGGAGAAACTGAATGAAAAGAACTTTCGAAGTAATTTTGGCGGCAATACTAGCGGCGACTCTGGTTGGGGGCAGTCTTTCCGGTTGTTCCTCGAATGGAGGCAGCGAGTCTCCTGATAATAGCTGGGAAATCGGGGGGCGCTGGCGGTATTCCACGCAGTCGATATGGGGCGATGTGCTTGTTGCTGGAGAATATGTAGGAGATTCCGGGCTGCAGGCAATGTATATCACTGCTTATGACCTGCGGACGCGGGAAAAGAAGAGGCTGAAGGAAATCCCGCTCGATTGCCGCTTCGAAGCTCCGTCTGTTTCCGGTGTATGGGTTGTCTGGGCGCAATACAATTACAGCGACGAATTCAAGGGTTCTGCGAATAAAGATTTCTACAGTCTCGACTGGGAGGTATTCCTGCTCAATATATCTACAGGCAAGGTAAGGCAGATAACCGATGACGACTACGTTCAGAAATCAGTTCGGATATCCGGCGATACCATCGTCTGGCTGGACAACCGTAATGAAGAGAACGACGAATATCCCCATTATTTCGATGTCTACGCTTACGACCTGAAAACGGGAAAGGAGAAGAGAATTACCTCTGATTGCACCGTCACGGACACCGACCTTGCTGTCAGTGGCAGTATAGTGGTCTGGACGGACAACCGGAATGATGATCCCGCAACCCGGATACAGACTCATCCACCGGTTTCTAATGACGATATCTATCTTTACGACCTTTCGACGGGGCAGGAAGTACAGGTGACGAATTCTCCGGCCTGCGATTCCTCTCCGGTAATCGATAGCGGACGCATTGTCTGGGAGAGGAAACTGGCTGCGCGTGAATGCGATGTTTATCTCTATGATATCGAGACCGGTGAGGAAACAAGAATCTCGAACAGCGACTATGTTGTCGGTTCGTATTGCCCGGCGATTTCCGGCGACCGCATTGTCTGGGCAGATTCACGGCTGACCGAGGGTAACTCCTCCGATGATTGCTACACGTTCGATGAAGCGGCCGGTACAACCGAGTCCGGCTCGGCCGAGATTTTTCTCTATGATTTGTCTACAGGAGAGGAAACGCTTATAGTAGCTTCGGAAGGCTTGGAATATACCGAAAATCACGGCGGGAGGGAGATAAAGAGCACTGCCTGGGAGGTCTGGCTGAACCCGGTAATGAGCGGCGAATATCTTGTCTATGAGCTTTCGCGACAGATAGGATCGGTTTCCTGTGCTATGAAGTTGGAAGATTGACAGATGAAAAAGTTGATAATGTTGATAATGACCATTATGTTACTGGTGGCGGCTATGCCCGTATGTGGCTGTGTTGAAAAGGTCGAGTTTCCCGATAGCAATCTGGAGACGGTTATCAGGGATACCGTCGGCAAGCCATCCGGCAACATTGATATTTCCGATTTGGAGAAGATAACTTCTCTGGATGCTGAGGATAAAGATATCAGTGACCTTTCAGGACTGGAATACTGCACCGGCCTGACATCTCTGGACCTTTCAATGAATCGGATAGAGGATATCTCCGCGCTGGCGTCGCTGACCGGCCTTACCAGCCTGAACCTCAGCTTCAACCAGATTTCAGATATTTCGCCGCTTTCCGAGTCGACAGAGTTGACCGTACTGGATATAAGCGGAAATCCGCTTACCGATGTCTCACCTCTGGCATCACTCACTCAACTTGAAAATCTCGATATAAGCGGTTTTTCACATCCTGACTGGGAAAGAAGCATGGAATATTCGTATTACGGTATATCTCACAGGATTTCATCGATGTATCTGAGGTACGGCCAGCTTGAAGATATTTCACCGCTGGCTTCCCTGAAAAACCTGAAAGTACTGCGTCTCGATAATAACCTGATAGATGATATTACTCCTTTAGGTTCACTCAACGGTCTGACCGAACTCTATATTACCTATAATTCAAAGATAGATGACATTTCTCCATTATCTTCACTGACCCGCCTCACCATATTGCAGCTTACCCCTGGTATGGTGAATGATATCTCTCCCCTTAGCTCGCTGATAGGATTAAAGAAGCTTCTGATTAGCACAGGAAGAGACACCGATATTTCATCGCTTTCTTATCTGACTAACCTGAATGAATTGATTCTTGGTACACTTGTGGAAGACCTTTCGCCTCTAGCCTCTTTAACCAGCCTGACCAGGCTGCAGATTAGAGGCATGGAGGGCGTGGATTATTCTCCTCTTACCTCACTACCTTGCCTTACTGAGCTTTATATAAGAGGCTTCTCGGAATTTGGAAGCAGACTGTTCTCTACGTTGGATGACCTGCCGGCAGAGGCTGTCGGTATTGCGCCGATAGGCGATATATCCTGGTTGTCATCGATGACTAACCTTACCATACTGCACATGGGGCGCTGCAGTATTTCGGATATATCACCTCTTTCCTCCTTAACTGATCTCCGGGAGTTGTGGATTTTCGATAACGAGATAGCCGATATCTCGCCCCTCGCTTCTCTTACCGGACTTAAGACGCTCCATCTTATCGGTAATGAATACGACCTCACGGATATTTCGGTGCTGTACGCCATGCCTGAGCTTGAAATTCTCAGCCTGGGTGTGAGTGAGGATACGGATATTTCACCGCTGGCTTCGCTCTCCAATATGAAAAAACTCTGGCTGCATGGTGAGCATTTGGACATATCGGCGCTGTCCTCGATGACGGAGCTTGCCGAACTTTCGCTTTATACCGGACCTTCGGATATCTCGGCTCTTTCGCCGATGACCAAACTGAAAGAACTCAAGCTCGCAGGCGACAAGCTTACCGATTTATCGCCTCTTGAAAATCTACAATCACTGGAGAGACTTAGTTTCAGTGGGGGATTTTTATCAAAAGTACCTGACAGCGTTACCGGAAGGACGACAGATATTTCGCCATTAGCTTTACTCATAAGTCTTAAGGAACTAACTCTTGACGATGACTATATCGCCGATATTTCGTCTCTCTCATCTCTGGCGAGTCTGGAATCCCTCAGGCTTCAAAGTGTTCAGGTAAAAGATATTTCGCCGCTGGCTTCACTGATCAACCTTAAGCACCTGTTTATTAGCTGCGAACAGCTTACCGATATTTCTCCTCTGGCGTCCCTTCATGAACTCAGATACCTGTGGGTTACCGGGCATTTTTACCGGTGGGAAAACCGCCCCCGAAATCTGGAAATTCCTCCTCTCGATGGTATGAAGAGTCTGAAATGGCTGGAATTAAGCGACCATGAACTGAGCGATGTCTCCGGCCTTTCCTCGCTGGCTTCGCTTGAATACCTGGGCTTGCATTATAACAAAATAGCCGATGTTTCCCCGCTGAAATCCCTGACCGGGCTGGTTTATCTGGATTTACACATGAACCAGATACAGGATGTTTCGGCACTGTCCTTAATGAAAAACCTCAGGGTTCTGGACCTGAACTGGAACAGGGTAAACGATACTTTACCTCTTTCCTCGTTAAAGAAACTTCGTAGACTGGGACTTGAAGGCAACCGGATCAGGGATATATCAACCCTGCTGGATCTTGAGAACCTTGAAATTCTACGTCTAACTGAAAACCCTCTGAACGAGGAATCTGAATTTACTTATATCCCGCAACTGAAGGATCGTGGAGTCTCAGTCTGGTGGAAGCCGCTGAATTTGGACTGATATGGTTTTGCATCAAGATCCCTTCTTGCTATTATATCGGTGGCTAAAAGCCACCTGATAGGAAAGAGAAAGGAGAAGACTACGGAGTTGAAGGTTGTTAGATATGATGAGTTCGAGGATTATTTTTGTTACGATTATCGGTATAGTTCGCTGGATAGGTGATTGATTTATTCAGTATTATCGAAAGTCTGAGCCATAATTTCTGTTGGACCGAAACAGCTGTTCACCTATTGACATTTTAATTTATAGTGAATTACAATCGAACTCCAACACAAAGAAAACTGATTAACCTATAAAATTCCTCGTATACTACAAGGAGTGAACAAGTGACGAGGATATTAAAAGAGGATGAAGGGCACTAAACACGTTGAATACAGCGGGGCACGTGCCCTTTCTTATTTTTTAATTTAACCGTAATATCACCAAGGAGTACTTAATATGCGTACAGAAAGAAAACGAGCAATTATCGCAATTGACAGAAGGATAGCGCTTACCGGCTTGATCATACTTGCTGTATGGCCAATGTTAATCGGAATGCGAAACGCTATACCAGGTGATGTGATTGACATGATGATGGCACAAAATGATCAAGTAATCCCGCGCGATCCAAGTGCGTGGGACTGGTCTATCTCTTTATGGACGGGCGAACTTGTATCTGAAACGATTGCCGAAAGGATACCAGCAATGGTGGGGCTTTTAGTTTTTGGGGGGCTCTTGAGTTTGTTTTTAGCAGCAGTACTCCTTACCATAGGTACACTAATTGGCCGAATTACTAATACCCCGGCATGGTTGTTCCGTATCAGACAGATATTACGGCTAATATTTGTTAGTAGCGGAGTTAGTGCTCCGATATTTATGCTAGGTACACTTTTCATCGTATTCCCAACAATCTGGTCGAGATGGGAATTTTCTGTTGAAGGATCATGGTATTTCTGGTGGCAGATATTCTTCGTTTCTCTACTGCCGGCGTGGTTACTTGTTCAGGTAGGCCATGGAGAATTAATGGTATGGTCAGAGGATTTGGGTCACAATAAATGGCAATTAATAAGGCACGTTGGCGTCAAATTGATAATCAGATTACTTAAACTCATAGGTGCTATTATAGTCATTACCATTCCGATAGAGATGGCTTTCGCTAGTCGTGGTATGGGGAGGTTAGTGATCGAAGCAGCCGTTACCAGGGATTATCCTCTACTGTTTGGTATTGTATGGTTTTTTGTTCTTATTGTCGCCATAGTGAAGCTAATAGCGGACATAATTGAAACAGCCTATAATCACTTTAGCCACTGTTCAGTCTTAGCTGAATCAGAACAACGAGAGGAAACATCCAATATGAGAATACATAAAGGCTGGGTAGTATTTTGCCTGGTACTTGTGTTTATAACCATTTTATTTGCAGCCGTTGCACCACAATTCGCTCCTTACGGATACAATGAAATAATTCTGACAGAACGCTTGAGTGCTCCTTCACCCGAACATATCTTCGGTACAGACAACTTAGGGAGAGATATTTTTAGTCGAATACTTTATGGTACCAGGATGGATCTCCTGGCTCCAACTCTAGCGTTGATTCCTGGTATAGCTATTAATTGGGGTTTCGGGGGAGTTGTTCCATGGGCAGTCTTCGTAGGTATTCTTATTATGCTTATATTTCCTTTTAGCTGGAGTCTACTAGCCGCATATTTGAAAAATATGAACAACTGGTTGGGAGATACTCTGGAAGATATATTAATGCTCCCTAGAGATATTATCTGTGCTTTCCCGTGGTTTGTTCTCGGCATACTTCTAATGAGTATTCTCGGTCCTGGACTTTTACAGGTATCACTAGTTATTGGAATATTATTAGTACCTCGGATATTAGCCATGATGCGGGAAATGTACCAATCCCCACCGGAAGGGAAAAGCTGGCTTTATGGTGTATTATGGTCAATCCCTATTATAATTATATTTTTCATGGCCGGAGGTATACTATACACTTCCAGCTTTAGCTATATTGGTTTTGGAATACCACCTCCAATTCCAGAATTAGGCGGGATGTTGAGTGGTACAGGGCGTCAGTATATGCTTGAGGCTCCTTGGATGGCGAGAATGCCGTCTATATTTCTGACTATACTCATGTTCATCTGGGTAATGGCTGGAGACGCAGTTCTGGAGAAATTAGGTTTTCGATCAAAAGCAGTATGGGTACAGGCGGTAGAGTAAATGCTCGCATTACAATCAGTTTTGCTTGTTTAACCTAATGCTTATTCATAATTTCCTAAAAACCTCCAATTGCACACTTGCTTGGTAAGTATAATTCGAAAAATATTAAGCAAAAATTATATCAAAGATATCAAAAATACAGCCTAAATACGTAAATATATCTCACAGTTGATCTTATACCGGATGCCAGATATATTTATACAGGAAGTATTTTGAAGTAAATTTCAAGATTCTGACCAAGGAAATCTTGAATCTCAGCACTACCCCCACGCAATGCCTTTTTTGCCCTGTCTCACCCCCTACATTAGCCCGGCGACGACCCGGTAGTACCCCGGGTTTGAGGCACCCCCCCCTGGGGGAATAAGTGCTAATTTTCACCTCTTTGCACCACCGGGGGAGACCTTGAAAAAACTCCGTATTAGCTTCGAATCTAATATTTATCTATGCCCCCTACCCAGCAACAGGGGTAGTAAAGCCCCCTACGGGGTACCGGTCGACCGTCTCTAAACCCCCATACAAGGGCTAAAAACGGGGTGTCAGTCTGATCTTTGGACACTGAGTTTCGGAGTACGTATCGTGGCAGTGGCACAGTGGATAGTCGTTGAGGAAGGTACCAGTGAGTGCCGCCATCCAAGCTGACTCCCTTACCTAAGGGCTTTCTCTCAGGTCAGGTTAATATAATCCACATTGTCTTTACTTTGTATAGACCGGACGTCCGATGATTAACTGGTTAAAAAGGCGGTGTCTTTAATAATACTACAATATCGGTTTGAAATGGGCTGTAACACTCATGTCCTTATCAACAGTAATAGTTGCAGTTGATGAGGTACCAGTAATGTCTCCACTCCAGTGGTCGAACTTATAACCCACAGCAGGCACGGCAGTAAGTGTCACCATGGTGCCAGCCGGATAACTACCCCCTGATGGTGTGGTGGTTACAGTACCTGTCCCCGTAAGAAAGAATAAAACTATTCAACAAGAGTTTGGAATCAGGGTAAGAAAACTATGGAAAGATATTGGTTGGTCCCAGGAAGTATTTGCTGATGAATATGGGTTGCACCGGACCTATATAGGTGCAATAGAACGCGGTGAACGTAATGTGTCACTGAATAACCTTCACGCGATAGCTAAGGCATTGAAAACGTCGGTTAAAGACCTTTTCGATTACTAATCATTGAAGTTGACCGTTATTATTTTGGACACTCTTGCGTGTAACGAAAATACAAGATTCTCTACATGTTTCAATACTAATTACGAAGTCAATCTTTATTCAATAAATTTGTTTTTCGAATCACTATTAAGACTAGATTATACGAAACAAGCGATGGTTACTCAACGATCTGCCTGATTGTGGCATTGCTTCGGAAGAGGATGTTTCTGCAAAAGTGATAAAACAAGTACTTGTTTTATCGCACACAATTTTTTTCTCGGAATAAGATCGCACCTGATATTAATATTATATTAACATTCATATTCGATGCCGGTGCCGGTGGAACCGTAATCAATGAGAATACTGCGATACAACTTGGTATTGTCGGTGATGAAACAGTATCCAGGACGGGTGGTATAGGAACTGCAGAAGTCAAGCTATCAGACAAGCATACTGTGGATATTGGAGGTTTGGCTATTCAAGATGTCACATTGAGAATTGTTGATCTTGAAAATATAGAGGAAAGATTTGGTATCCGCTTTGATGGAGTGATTGGTTGGAAGATTCTTTTTCAGTATGGAGTAAGTATTGCCTATTGACCTGCCCCCATCAGTGATATCTAATATTCTCGTCCGCATGCCGATAGGATTTATCTACTTAGTAGCTATCATATATGACTTTTCTGCTGGGATGAAGTGATATTTACCTATTCTGTTGATTGCTGTTACCTGGATATAAGACGGTGCCTGTAAAAGAGAACGCGGATGAATATCCCCCGTTCTCTTTTACCTTGCACGGTTCTTATTAACCCAACGTGCCTAGTACCCCATAGCCCTCTTCATCTCTACGTCAACCCAGGCGTACCTGGAGGTAGTCTCCGGTTCCCAATAACCTATCCTGGTTGCACCGTACCAGTTCTGGAGCCATGGCCACCACATATCGTAAGCATATGGTATTGGCAGATATCCTCCCATGACGCATTGCTCGACCATGAACGGGGTTATATCCTTCAGTATTTGCCAGGTCTTATCCACGTCCTTCATAACATAAGTGGAACACTCGTTATAGGCAGCCCTGGTGCGTTCGTTTTCGTAGAAGGCGCAGTTGTCAAAATTTTCTATCCGAACTTCGTAGAAGAACCAGGGCAGGAAATAGAACTTTCCCCCTGTAACAATCATCTCGTCGTGCTTCCGGCCCCTGAGAACGCTATTATAAATACTCGGCTCCATCACCTTAAGCTCCATATCAATTCCAACATCAAGGAGTTGCTCTCTGCATATAGATAAGAGGTCCACGTGAGCTGAACTGCATGCAATGCTGGTCTTGAAACCGTCAGGATACCCTGCCTCGGCCAGAAGCTGTCTTGCCTTGTCCGGGTGGTACTCAAATAGCTCCTGCACACCACACCTTGAGTCGGGGGTTGTTGGCTCTGTTGGCATTTCCTCAAGCGGGATGTAAGCCCCCGCATTTGCCTTCCAGGAATACCAGGGCCAGCTGAGTAGCTCGCCCTGACCGTCATAGTACTCGTCTAATATCTCCTGCTGGTTTAAGGCCAGGTTTATTGCCTGCCGGACCCTGAGGTCTGCGAAAGGCAGCTCCGGCTTGTCAACCCTGGCTACCAGGAAATTACTCATGCCAAAGAGACGGCAGGTCTCCAGCTCAGGCAATAGCTCATTTAGCAGTTTATAGTCGTCCCAGGAAAGGGCCTGTACGTAATCAATATTACCGGTCCGAAATGCCGCTAGCCGGGTAGAAGAGTCTGGTATTATCAGCCGCTTAAGACTGTCGGCATACGGGAGTCGATTTTCCGGGTGAATGGGGTCATACGCCCAGTAGTTCGTGTTCTTTTCGAAGTTTAGAGAACTGCCAACAACATAATCGGTAATTATCCACGGTCCGCTTGCCACCATGACATTCCAGTCCTGGTAATTGCCATATTGCTCGACCACTTCCGGGGCCTCGATGTAAAGGAAGCCTCCGGTCTGACTCAGATGCATCCCTTGTAAGTCGGAAGGCACTTTGAGCTCAACGGTATATTTATCGAGAGCTTTTACCGATAGTGGCTTGCTCGCAGCTCCCCAGGAAACGTTGTGAAAGCCTGTCGGTGCCGACCACTGCCGATTTATGCTAAAGACGACATCATCAGCTGTAATCTCCCGATCGTTCATCGGCGCCTTGTCCCAGTAGTGGCAACCGGGGCGGATATGATAGATGATAGTTTCTCCATCGGGCGTCTCCCAGCTTTCCGCCAGAGAAGACCCCAGCAGATCCCAATCGCAGGTTAGGTAGTCCAGCCAGTCGGTCTCACCGGTACCGGCCGGCCCTTTTGCCCAGTCTCCCCTGGCCAGCTTATCGTGAGTAAAATATATAGTCCCACACATGACCGACATAGTTATCCCCGGATCAAAGCCCATCGGGTCACCCGTTGCTACACTTGTGATTACCCCGCCATATTTCGGCACATCCGGCGATAGTATCCCTTCTTCTTTTACTACTACCGTTTCTTCCCTGACACCTGACTCCGTTTCCGTTATTATTACTTTATCTTCTTCCTGTTCAGTTACCTTTTCTGTTGTCGTGGTTCCGCAAGATGCTATTACCAGAGATAGAACCATTACGCAGCTTATTATCGTCCAGGTTATTTTTCTTTTCATATTGAATTCACCTCCTATGTTAATAACCGTTTGAAATGAACTTATATTCCACCTCCGTGGCTAGCCTGTCATTGATCCCGATTACCCCCAGGGCTCCGGACACGGGAAGAGTATGGCTGGTAATTAAGCTGATATATGCTGTCAATATTCAGCACCCTGGTTTCCCCTGACAGAGCTAGCCGTCTCGTATTATTCATATTTCCACGTATCGTTGTACTGTTATTACTTCCTTAAGAAATAATTGGATTCATGCTAGTTTTCGACATAAAAAAGGCACCGCTATCCGGTATTTTCCACGGTTCGCAGTGCCTATTTTCTCATCACACACACCTCCAGCAACTCAAGAAGGCGTAGAAGATGGTCAAAGGAACGTATTTTTCTGTTTATTATTGGGGATTAAGTACAGTAAATTATTAATACATTGTCAAAAGATAAATACACTCTACAATGTGCAATAACACTCGCTATAATAGACTTGGTTCCGAAAGAGAGTATTACTTGATATAAGGCAAGGACTATATATTGATAGTCTACTACCAGTATAAAGTCAATCATTCTACAAAAGGGACAAAATGCTTAAAAGTGAAATCGATTATCAACGTAACATTTCTTCGAAGGTGATGAAACAAGCTATTGTCGAGTGGCACATCATTCTGGGATTTTCAGACGACCTCTCACGATTTTAGTGCCATTCGTCTCGATAGGACAGTAGCCACGACAGCTAACGCTCCATAAGCTAATATAACAATGCTTCCGCCAATCCACATATAAAACTCCATCCTGTAAGTCTCGGTAAAATCATGTTGACTCAGAATGTTAAAGTGGCGAATGCCTGCTGTTAGCCCAAAGACAAACTTCAACGCAAAGCCAGCTGCAATGACCAAGAACCATTTTTGATGTGTCGAACTCTTATAATAAGCTGTGCGTAACGACAGGATAACAGCAACTATAAACAACACACCATCAACAAAGGTAACAATGCTACTCCGAATTAATGTACCAAGACCAGTTTCCATTAATTCAGGATTTCGAATTATTATGCTGATATAAGCCCTCAGTCCGAATATATCCGGTACAAAACTCAAGAAAAATACGATAGCAAAAACTATTATCCACCACCGATATGCTGACCTCTTGTCGTCACTCATTCTATTACTTACTCCGATAGAGTTGTCTCATCTTAAGTAGTTATTACAATTTTTTCAATTATCTCAATTCGTGAGCTCTGTCCGGTGTTGCTACACATTCTGGACTTTTATCGAGTCATACGATGATTCGAACCCGTCTTGGTCCTTATTGCATCGTCGTCCGTCGGGCCTTTGGAGACCTCTGTTTGTCGTTGAACTCTGGAAGTCGGGCAAACTTCTCGACAAATCTGGCCAGACACTCATACTCAAATTTGGCCACTTCACCCATCAGACGCAGGTCTGAGGGTGTGTTGGATTTCACGTCACACTTCACCGAACGGACTGACACGTATAAATTCGGCACCAATTCGGAGTACTCTCTATATTTATACCGAACCCTGGATCCTCCCCCGTGCCCTTCCTTCCAGTTGATTGCGTTGTCGAACTGGTTGAGACGTGACCTGAGACCTCCTTTGGAATTCGTCATACCAAAGTAGGCGATTTCTGGACGCCAGTCGAATGCCTGTCCAGAAAGATCAGTATCTGATATTGCCAGTGCATAGACGCCTGGGTAATCGAGGCTGCTAAGGTTTTTCCTGTCTACCCACCGAATCCATTCTGAGAATTCCCAGCCGTCCATTTTTCACCCTTCCCTTCGTTACGGTTAGCATTTTCTCTGCCTTTACCTGCATTTTATCAAAGCTGCATTGGGCTGTCACAGGACGGCCAACATCTCGCCCTTTTGTTTACTTAGGGAGGGGGCTAGGGGGCTCGGCTCAGCTAGCAGGGTTCAAAACGCG
>MGML01000185.1:7716-10868 GCA_001796415.1 Chloroflexi bacterium RBG_13_46_14 | reverse complement strand
CATCGGCGGCGCTGCCGCCGTTGCCTATTAGCAGCAACTTTTTCCCTGCTTTGTATGCCTTTATTATTATCTGCGCCGCTTCAGCGATTACATCAGGCAGGTTCTGAGCTGCCAGTTTTTTGATGCCGGCGCTCTCTTCCAGCTCCCTGACAACTGTTTCTCTCATTTTCTCCATTTTTTACCTTAGGCGATATTAATAGTTCTGTTCCGGGGCATAGTACACGATTTGACTGCCCAAATCATGGAAATTAAACGGCACGTAAAGCAATTTGCCCAGTTTTTCTCTTATTTTGGGCTGGCTTTCCGGCCTGACGAAGAGCAGAATAAATCCTCCGCCGCCGGCACCCAGCAGTTTCCCTCCCAGCGCCCCTGCCCCCCTGGCCATTTCGTAAATCTCGTCGATATGCGAATTGGTAATCTGCGGTGTCAGGCCACGCTTGAGTTGCCATGTCTCGTGGAGAAGTCTGCCGAAATCGTCATAGTTATTCTGGTGACTGTTGAGGACTTTTACGGCTTCATCAACCATCTCCTTCATAGCTTCCAGTTCTGCGGTCTTTTGCGGGGTCGTTCTTATTTGTTCCGCCGCTATTTCCGAGGCGTTACGCGGAAAGCCGGTGAAAAAAAGCATAAGGTGGTTCTGGAGGAATCCCATTTTGCTTTGTTCAAGAGTTATCGGCTGGACCCATATTTTACGCCGTCCACCGAATTCAATTCTATTAAAGCCACCGAAAGCCGCCGCGGTTTGGTCCTGCGAGCCCACGTTTTCTTTTATCATGTCCTGTTCGACATGAATGGCTTCCAAGGCTAGTTCCCTTTTGGTGACCAGCTGTCCTTTCAGGGCGTGAAGCACGTTCAGCAGCCCGACAGTAAATGCAGAACTTGAGCCCAGCCCCGACATCGCCGGTAAATCGGCGTTGTGGTGTATCTCAATCCCGTAATCGAATTTCATGAAGTTGAGGCACTCGCGTGCGGAAGGGTGCTTTATTTCCGCGATAGTCTTTATCTCCTCCTGTATGGCATATCTTATCCGATAATTATAATCAAAGAACGGGGGAAGACGCCGGCATATTACATAGCTGTACTTATTTATGGATGTGCTGAGCACGGCGCCTCCGTGCTCCTCATAAAAGACCGGGTAGTCCGTACCGCCGCCGAAGAACGAAATCCGCAGCGGAGTCCTGCTTATTATCACTGCATTTCCTCCCTGTTTGTGGTTTTTTCAGGGTATACTATATCCTGGTTTACTCCTCACCGCTGTCTCTTTTCGACAGAATCGGATTATTGACAGGCCACCGGATATTAAGCTTCGGGTCATTCCATAAAATCGTAAACTGCCGGGCGCGGTCATAGTACGTGCTTTGTTTATAGTGAAAAATGGCGATATCGCTCAGGACGATATGACCGTTACCGAAGTTCGGCGGAATGAGTACCTGTAGCCGATTCTCATCTGAGAGTTCAAAGGATACCCATTCACCAAACTGTGGCGACGCTTTATCCCAATTGACCACTACCAGGTAGAATTTCCCGTAGAAGCAGGAAACGAGCTTCCACGTTACCGGGTCGCCATGTATGCCGCGCAGAACATTTTTCCGGGATACGGAAATATCATCCTGGATAAAATCAACATTTATTCCCGCTGCTTTATATTGCTCCTCGTTATAAGTTTCCACATAGGTCCCCCGGAAATCATGGAACACGCTTGGAGGTTCTATCAGTAATACGCCGTCCAGCTTTGTTTTATTAATTATTATCATTTGATAACCGCTGTCGAAAAAAAATATTATTCAAGAATTTATCTGAGCATCCCGGCCCCGGTTTTACCTCATAACGTCCTGTATTCTCTTTTTAGGATTACTGGCATAAGCTTTTTTCTGGAGTTCCCTCAGTCTATCTATACTGAGTATGTTACTTTCCATCACTCCAGGGTACTGTTTGCCATAATCATCCCAGTTGTTGGTTAAAATCCTTAAGCCACTTTCATGCTTTAACGCCATTTCTCTTAACTCAGTACCCGGAAGCGGGACCGCTATCGGGAAAGTAATGGAATATATATCCAGTTCTTGAGCCAGTTTTATCGTTTTATTCACGGACTCCTCAGTATCTCCCGGTAATCCTATTATGAAACTGGAAATGCAAATTAACCCGGCTTCTTTAGTCCAGGCTACGGCCTTTTTAATTTGTGCAACATCGAATCCCTTTTTTGCCCTTTTAAGGATATTGTCATCAGCACTTTCGAAGCCAAAGCCGACGGAATAGCAGCCGGCCTCCTTCATCAGGTGGAACAGCTCAGGAGAAGAAGTGTCTACTCTGGTTTCACAGGCCCATTTGATTTTATTGTTTAATCCTTTGCTAATCATGGTGTTAAGGAATTCTTTACTCCACTTAAAATCAACGGTAAGAGTTTCATCGGCAAATGTCAGTGCCTCACATCCGAAATTAGCAATGTCACGCTCTATTTCTTTTATGACAGATGCCACTGACCTGTGCCTTCTTCTGCTGCCAAAGTTACGGGAACAAAAGATACAGGAAAAGGGACAACCCCTGCTCGTACTGATAACCAGTTCCATATTTGTTTGATGCGGACTCCACCCGGGGTACTGTTTCAGGTCAAATTCCTCCCAGGCTGGAAAAGGAAGGCTGTCAAGGTCTTCTATGACAGCCCGAACTGAATCGCTACTTTTCCTCGTCACTACCCCCTTGATACCGTCTATGGATTTCCCATCCTTTAATTTGTCGAATATCTCCTTTATAACCTGTTCTCCCTCACCACGAACAACAAAGTCAAAAGCAGGAAATTCCGCCAGTGTTTCCCGGGGCATTGCGGTAACGTGTGGACCCCCGCAGCAAACTAAAATGTCAGTGAAGTTTTTCTTTATTTCAGCGGCGATAAAACCTGCAGCCTTGACCTGGATAGTATAGGCAGTAAATCCAACCAGTGATGGCTTGCCTTGCTGTATTGTGTACTGTAATAGCTCATCAACGGACATACCTTCTGCAACCATATCAATGAACTTGGCGGTTATTCCATTTTGTTTGGCTACCGCGAGGAGATAACCGATACCGAGGGGAGGAGATTCTTGATTCGGCGTACCCCCTTCAATCCTGCGAGCCTGTATCTTTTCCCGGTCTTTCTCATGGCTCACACTAGGATT
>MGML01000185.1:972-7643 GCA_001796415.1 Chloroflexi bacterium RBG_13_46_14 | reverse complement strand
TTTTCAACGAGTTCCTTAATCGTATAGCCTTTGCCGCTGCCCAGATTGACAAAACCGCCCCCGGTGCCGTAGTAGAGGGCCAGAATTACCCCTTCAGCGACGTCGCGGCTGTAGGCGAAATCCCGTACGGCGCTGCCATCGCCCCAGACTACGACGGGGTCCTCTTGGCGATATATACGCTGCATCAGCGTTGGAATGACCATCGCGTTATCCGGGTCAAAATTATCCCCCGGTCCGTAAACGTTGCATGGCCTGACCACGGCGAAATTGTCCAGATTGTACTGGATTTTATACGCCTGGATTTGCATCTCGGCCATACGCTTCGCCCAGCCGGGGAACATGTCCATAGGGGCGCCTTCGAGGTTCTCATTTTCTTTGAAAATCTCGGCGCTGGCGTAGGCACCTATCGAGCTTGTATAGACGACTTTCGAAACTTTGTTAATCCTGCATGCTTCTAATACATTGGTGTTGAACATCAAGAGCGGTACGAAGAAACTGGCTGGTTTCGACTTGGTAACCTCGATGGAACCCTTGATACCGGCAATATGAAACACAAAGTCCATATCTCTGGTAACTTCCTTGCATAACTCAAAATTGGTAAGGTCACCGAAGATATGGTTTACCTTCTCATTGATATTTATCTTATCCAGAGAAACTACGGCGACATTGGCACCGGCCTGGTTTAAAAGGTCAACAATCTGTCGGCCGATCATCCCCGTTCCCCCGGTAACCAGAGCGTTTTTGCCTCTAAAGCTTTTCAGTACGGTTTCCTCAATCACAAGATACCCCTTTCCTTTTACAGAGCGATGGCTGGTAAGTCAAATCTCCTCTGTTAAGAATTGTACCATTTTATTACAAGGTCTATCGTGATGGATGATATCACCGTTTCAACCTTACTTACGTTTTAATTCCAGTATCAATTCCATGTCGTTTCTATCCATTACCCGAACACCATTTTTATAACCATAGTGCGGCACTATTTTCTTTGTTTTTTTAAAGCCGCATTTTTCGTGAATCCTAAGCGAAGCCGCATTATCCGGGGCGACGGTAGCATAGACCATTTTCAGTCCGAGTAAAACAGCCTGCTCATTAACGATGGTTTGTAGCAGAACGCCCAACCCTTTGTTTCTAAATTCCTCGTGAACCGCCAGTCCGCTGGTCGGACGGTACGTTTCCCATCTTTTTAAAAGGCAGACGCCGATAATCACATCATCTTTAACCAGTTTAAAAACTGTCCAGTCTTTCTCTTTCCCCCAGTCCCGTATTCTTCCGGCTAATTCATCGGCGGAATTCACCGGGGGACTGAAAAGCGGATAGGGGGGGAATAAATTCCGAGCTTCCTCCGAGAGCCCGGTAAAATAGAAATTAAATAGTTCTGACGCATCTGCAACTTTCAGGCGATGGACTTCAAGTCTGCCCAGAGTCTTATAGTCGAACGAAAGCTGCTCCAGAAAATTATCTTTTATGATAATGTCATTAACAGACCTCACGCGCGGGAGCCCGGTCAGAGCAGCAATTAACCCTTGAGTTTTACTATGCACCATCAAACTCCAGCCGGAGCCCCGGACAGGGAACAGGTAAAAACTTCAAGCTCCTGCCTTAACCATATCTATCGCCTCGAGCAGGCTGGCGCAGATATATAACTCCTGCTCCTCGCTCAGTAAAGGATGAAGCGGCGGACATAGCAACCTCTTCCCGATTTCCTCAGACACTTTTAACCCGGGGTTGCCGCACCTGTCAGCGATATAGGGCCAGCGCTGGTAGGTGGGCGGGTTGGTAACGCTGCAAGCAATGCCGTACCTGTCGCTGAGTATTGAAATAATTTTATCCCGCTTTTCCCCCGCCCAGTCGGGGCGAACCAGTATAGAATATACATAGTAAACATGTTTACAGTCCGCCGGCTCATAGGGCAGTTCAAGTTCCGGTACTCTCTCCAGCAGTGCGGACCGACGATGAGCAGCCTCAATGCGGCGGCTGTTCATTTCGTCCAGCCGGCTGAGTTGCACCAGACCCACCGCAGCCTGTACCTTGTTCATTTTATAGTTGCTGCCCCAACCCTCTTCGCCACCAAACTGCCTGATATCCCGGAGCCGTTTAGCGGTCGTCGCGTCGCTGGTGGTAATCATCCCGCCTTCACCGAGTGTCGTCATGTGTTTCTGGGTCTGAAAGCTGAACACGTTCATCCAGCCCTCGGAACCCACTTTCTTCCCTTTGTACGTGGCTCCGCAGGCGCGGGCGGCATCACCGATGACTTTCAGCGGGCCATATATGAGATGAGGGTGCCGTTGCGCGATATCCAGCAGCTCGTCCATTGGTGCCGGCAATCCGTTCATGTGAACCGGAAAGATAGCCCGGGTACGCGGCGTTATCCTTTTCTCCACGTCCTCCGGGTCAAGGTTCAGCGTCCGGGGTTCAATATCGCAGAATACCACTTTCCCGCCCTGGTCAAGTATGGCCAGGTGAGCCGACTTGTAATTGATGGCCGGACAAATCACCTCGTCACCCGGTTCCAGGTCGAGGCACCTCATAGCCATGTCGATACTGGTACCGCAGCTGTTGGTGGCGATGGCGAAACTGGCTCCGCAGTAGGCGGCAAAAGCGTTTTCGAACTCTTCGACGGTCTTAACCCTGCCCCTGACCCCGAACCCCACCGTCCAGTCCATCGATTCCCTTATTGACTTTACGGCGGCTTCGACCTCTGCCTCGGTGTACCAGCCCCCGAGATTGGACTCGCCCCACCAGGGGACATCTTTCGGTTCGGGTTTTCCACGGGACAGGATGTTTTTTCTTCGTTGGATGTCCAGCACTGTCTTCCTCACTTAGCCTGAAACGCAGGCCTTGCCCTGTTTTTAAATATTAATAACTGATTTTTGAACCTACCTCTTTATACCATTCAGCGGTATCGCGGAGCCCCTCTTCCAGAGAAAATTTCGGCTCAAAGCCGAGTATTTTTTTTGCCTTGGAAGTATCAACCATACGGAACGGAATTGTCGTGGGCTTGGAGGTATCGAACTCGACTCTGGCATTCTCATGGCCGGTAACCTTCAGTATCATCTTCACAATTTCCCCGATGGTTACCGCTTTTCCACAGCCGATATTAACGGGGTCACAGGTAGCGTACTTTTCCAGCGCCAGCAGACCACCGCGCACCATATCCGTCACGTGGATAAAGTCGCGGACGACATCGCTGCTGCCCCAGACAACGAACGGGTCTTCTTTCTCCAGCGCTCTTCGAATTAAGGCGGGGATGACATGACTTGTCGCCGGATTAAAATTGTCCCAGCGACCGTAAGCAGCCGTGGGACGTACCAGGGCAATCTTCATCTTCGACCTGGTTATAACGAACTCGGCCAGCCTTTCCAGATACCGCCTCATCCAGCCGTAACCGAAATATGACGGGTCAGTGGGACCGCTCCACATTTCCTCTTCCTTAATCGGGTATTCAGCGTTAGGATAGGTCGTATGGCTGCTCAGTAGCAGGAATCTCTCAGCCCCCTGCATCCACGCCGCCTGGAGTACCTGGATGGTAGTTATCATATTTGCCGCAATGGCTGACATCGGGTTTCCTGCCGTTACGGCCGCGCCGATAGCGCCTCCTCCGGCGTGGCAAACATAGTCGACCCCTTTAGCGGCGGCCATGCAGTCTTCAATCTGGTACAGGTCGGCCTTGACTATCTCAATACACTTGTCCTTGATATTCATCGGGCGATTGTGCACGGTTACGCGGACTTTAGCGCCCTGCTTCAAGAGTTCCTCGACCATGTTGGTGCCCACAAAACCGCTGCCGCCCGTAACCAGGACAAGTTTGTCCTTGTAGAACATACTGTAACCCTCCTGAAGTTATTTCGCCGGCCCCACGATTGCATGCTGGACGACTTCTCTGATGGAAGCCGCGTCAAGCCCTATATGCTTTCTGATATCATTCAGAGTTCCGTACCAGCTGCAAAACTCATCGGGTAAACCGTGGTATGACGCGTCAAGACCGGGCACCTCGCCTACCGCCTCGTAAAGGCCGAAAGCGTCATGGACGACCAGGATTTTCGTATCTCTGAATCGTATAATCATCTCTTTGTCAATCGGCTTGATAGTGTTGAAGTAAACAAGATTGACATTCAGGTCCCGGCAGGCTTCCACGACGTTCCCGAGGAGCGGGCCGGCGGTCATCACGGTAACCTCTGAACCTGAATCCTTCAATAACACGCCTTTACCGAATTCAACCGGGATATCTATATCGTGGGGATGGTCCGACAATCTGAAATATGTCGGCTTTCCGTTACGATACTGGCTCCGTATAAGAATGTCGACCTCTTTCCTCGAACCCGGCTGAATAACTTCCATGCCCGGCAGCGTCCTGAGAATAGCTAAATCCGTGTAGCAGTGATGAGTTGCCCCGTCCCAGGCGTAGTCGAAAGACGCGCCGCAGGACACTATATTACCCCCGAACTGGTTATAGCACATATCCAGTTTTATCTGCTCAAAACTCCTCTCCGTAATAAAAGGGGCGATGGAATGCACGAAGGGGAAAAACCCCTGCGAGCTCAGTCCGGCGGTAACGCTAATCAGTGTGTTTTCACAAATGCCCATATTATAGAACCTGTCCGCGTATTTCTCTTTGAAATCATTAAACAGATAGACACTGACGTCACCCAGTATCATGACTATCCTGTCATCCTGTTCTGCCAGGTCCATTATGGTATCTCTAAATTGTCTCCTCATCCAACTCCGCCATCAATTTCTTAAATTCCTCGTCGTTTGGCGACTTCCTGTGCCATTCATATTGATTATCAATCAGTGTCCGGCAGCCAAATCCCTTCTTGGTATTTGCCACGATGACTCTTACATTGTCAGCTTTCGCATTAATCTCTTTTTTAAGACTATCCATATCATGGCCGTTTATAACGGCGACATCACCACCGAATGCCCTGAACCGCTCATCCGGATTGTATATTTGTAGCCCCCGGGTATGAGACATATTATTGTCATAGATGATGGTTAAATTATCGAGTTTCAGATTGACCGCCACCATGACAGCTTCCCACACAGACCCCTCATTTGATTCGCCATCACCAATTAATGCTATCACCCTTCGGCTGCTTTTATTTATCTTGAGACCAAGCGCCTGACCCACGGAGACCCCGATTCCATGTCCCAGCGACCCGGCGGAGACCTCGACTCCCGGTAGCTTAATCCTATCGGCATGTCCGCCGTAGTCAGACATAAAAGCACCAAACGAATACACTTTATCGATATCAAAATAACCGAACCTAGCAAGGACGCAGTAATACCCGAGCGCAGCATGTCCTTTGCTCAGTACAAATATATCACGGTCTTCCCACGAAGGGTTACGAGGGTCGTGCTTGATAGTGTCATAGACAGCGTATAATATTTCGATAACTGAGAAACAGGTGGGTATGTGACCATGCCCGCTGTCCTTGGCAATTCTGAGTATATCTTGTCTGATTTCCTTGCAGACAGGTATCATTCAATCTCCAGGTTAAATAATGCCTTAACCCCGGCTATTTCTGTCTTTTAAAAAAATCCCGCCAGTAGTCCAGCGTGTCTTCCAGGGTTTTATCGAATTTTATCACCGGTTTCCAACCGGTGGCTTCGGTAAATTTATCGATACACGGTATCTGTAACGTTACATCCGAGGGTCTCAGGCGAGATTGGTCAACTTCAACCTTTATATTCTCCGTCCTGGTAAGTTTAAACAGCCTGTTTAACATTTCCCCCACGGTCATTGTCTCCACTCCGCCGATGTTATAGACCTCACCCGGAGGACAGACTTCGACCAGTCGCCAGTACGCCTTAACGGCATCTCGGACATCCAGGAATGTCCGGATGCTGTCCAGGTTACCTACTTTTACTACCGGTGGCGCCAGACCGGCTTCAATGGCTGCAATTTGCCTGGCGAAGTTAGAGACGACGAATACTTCACCGCGTCTCGGTCCCGTGTGGGTAAACATCCGGGTCCTTATTGTCTTTATCTGCCAGGAAAGCCAGTACTGAAATGCCAGCATATCCTCAGCTACCTTACTTACCGCGTAAGGCGAAGCCGGACGAAACGGATTATTCTCTTTGATCGGTACCTCATTCTCCCTGACCTGCCCGTAGACTTCCGATGAGCTGCAGATGTGGATAATGGGATCATAGCTGGAATCGGACTTTAACCCCTTCACCGCTTCCAGGAGATTACAGGTGCCGATGACGTTGGCACTAAGTGTAGCCACCGGAGCCGTGAAGCTGAACGGAACGTAGGACTGGGCGGCAAGGTGAAAGATAACGTCAGGCTTCTGTTTCGATAAAACAGCGGTGAGGGAGGGCATATCTGACAGGTCGCCCGGTTCCAGGGTGATTTTATCCAGGATATGCCGGATATTGTCTTTAGGGGCACGCCACCTGGCCAGGCCTGAAATCCGGGTGCCGGGATGATTTGCCAGGATAAAATCCGCCAGGTGACTACCGACAAACCCTGTGATACCGGTTATCAGAACACTTTTAATTTTTTTCATAGTCATTATCCCATTCGGCAGTACTGACGACATACTCTTCCAGAGAATCCTGTCCCAGGCCCCAGTTTTCATCGTTGAAGATGTACGGTCGCCTGCCCGTTACCATATCCCTGGCCATTTTCCGGTATTCGGAGAAGTGGAGAGTAGGTATACCGTTCT